>NZ_JBSHNS010000269.1:0-20303 GCF_053601635.1 Pontimicrobium sp. MEBiC01747 | reverse complement strand
TTCTCAAACTCTCCTTCTGAGTTTGGAAAAGAGATAATAACGCCAGAGTTTCCTGTTAATGTTCCTCTTAATGGAGCTGAAGTTAATGCTTGTTTTAAATTTTGAAGGTCTAAAACATAAGTTTCTTGTTTTGGTAGGTCTTGTCTACTACTTTTTACATTAGTAATACTTGCTGAGTTTTGCTTTTGCCAAAATGATTTGCTTTGCGAAAATGCAAAAACCACATTTAACAAAAACACAACTAAAAGTGTTTTTCTCATGGTAGTTTACTTTTTTTTGGTTAATTAATTATTGATTACTCTATTAAATTAATAAAATAACACCGAATAAACATTCGATAGTACTATTTTTCGATGAATGGTTATTAAAAAATGCTATAATTACCTGTTAATCATATAGTAATGATAGACTTTTAATAAAAAAGCCTCGATTTTCATCGAGACCTTTTCAAAATAATTGGTTGGTTTAATAGACTAATTAATATATAATAATTATTGTTTAATAAACTTTTTGTTCATTGTAGCAATACCATCATTAATTTCTATAAAGTAAACTCCTTGCTCTAGAGCACTAACGTTTATTGCTTTAGTTAATCGCCCTTTAGCTATAGTTTGACCTGTGATATTTAAAATTCTATAAGTCCCCTCAAGATCTCCTTTTATTTTAATATTTAATAGATCTCCTTTTACTGGGTTTGGATACATTACAAAATCATTATTATTAACATCTATAGTTCTCAAGTTACCAGCTGTTCTAGAGTTTCCTATACAGAAGTTAGTGGTTTCTGATCTTCCAAAACTTCCTCCAGATGCTAACGTTCCTGATCCATCTGATACTGTGTACGAACCTACTCCGTATGAGCAGCATATGCCATCTCCATAAGAGTCATTAATTACGAAATCGTAACATCCATCTGGTAAACATATTGTTTGTTCTACTGTTGAACCATCTGGGTTAGCCGATGTATAGTTTGCAGATGCAACAGTTGTTCCGCTTGCATTTTTAAGCTCCCATGAGGTTTCTTCTGGATAGTTATCTAACTTAATAGATACTGTAACATCTGTACATGCTGGTTGAGCGCCTACACAGAAATTTGTGGTTTCTGAACTATTAAAGCTACCTCCTGATGCTAATGTTCCTGAAGCATTTGTAACGCTATAAGATCCATTACCGTATGCACAGCATATACCATCTCCATAAGAATCTGTAATTATAAAGTCGTAACATCCATCTGGTAAACAAAGTGTTTCTGAAACTGTAGATCCATCTGGGTTAGCAGAAGAATAAGATCCTGAAGCAACTGTTGTTCCACTAGCATTTACTATAGACCATGCTGTTTCTTCTGGGTAATTGTCTAAAGTAATGGTTACATTAACTTCATTATCTGTACAAGCTGTTGAACATGGCTCACAAGAAGAACCTCCACAGTCTACTCCTGTTTCGTCTCCATTTTGTATTCCATCATCACATGTTGGTGGTGTATTACATGGCTCACAAGATCCACCACAATCTACTCCTGTTTCATCTCCGTTTTGTATTCCATCGTCGCATGTTGGTGTACTACCCGAATCACATTTTGTTGATGCTCCAAGACTTGCTCTAACCCCACCTGGTAATAATGTTACACGCATTCTATCTATTTGTCCTTGAGTATATAAATTCATACAAGCATCATCACTATAGTCCATATAATTTTGAACCATATCTGTACTACCGCATGATGAATGCGATGGCGTACAACCATAGTTAGGAGCATCTGATGTTGGTGTGTCGCTTACAAAGTCGTCTACTCCACAACCGCCATCTCCCCAGATATGACGTAAGTTTAAAAAGTGCCCTACTTCATGTGTAGTTGTTCTTCCTAAATCGAAAGGGGCAGATAAATAAAATCCTGATCCTCCATTTTTACTACCAAAATAGTTTGGAGACATTACTACACCATCGGTTGCTGCACTTCCTCCAGGAAATTGTGCATAACCCAAAATTCCTCCTCCTATATTACATACCCACATATTTAAGTATTGAGAGGTGTCCCAAGGATCTACTCCACCTTGAGATGATTTTTTCATTGCATCATTAGTTCCCCAACTAGTTCTTGTAGAGGATTTTCTTGTAATACCATTAGTGGGATTACCATTCTCATCTACTGCTGCTAAACAAAATTCTATTTGCGAATCTCCTGCTTGAGACCATGTATTGTCTGCGTCTGCATTTGTTCGTCTAAAATCGTCATTTAACACTTGCATCTGAGACATTATTTGAGCATTGCTAATATTCTCATTAGCATTGCTGTATATTACATGTACCACAACTGGTATTGTAATAATGTCTCCTACAATTTTGTTTTGTTGACTTTGCATTTCTTGAAGCTTATTTTTTGTATAAGTTTCAATGTCTTGCATGTTTTGCTCTAAATTAGGGTTTAGTTGCTTTCTGTACTCTAAGTTTTCCATAGATTTACAGTTTCGCTGCTGTTGTGCAAAAACAGTAAATACAAACAAAAAACTCAATAAAAATAAAGTAGTTGATTTCTTCATAATAATACTATATTATAGGTTAATGATTGTGGGAGCATTATTATTCTATGGTTAAAATTATGAAAAATTCTCAGTTTTTAAGCATTTTTAATAAAAAATATTCTAAAAAAACATAGTTTTATTGAGATTACGGCAAAAACCGTAATCTCAAATAATACTATTCTTACAATTTTATTTTTACTGTTTTATGAATTTCTTATTCATGGTTGCAACGCCATCATTAACTTGTATAAAATATACACCGGCTTGTAACGATTCTAAATTTATTGATTTCATTAACTCGCCTTTAATTACTGTTTTACCTGTAATATCCATAATTTTATATGTTGCTGCTATGTCTCCTTTAAGTTTAATATTTAAGACATCTTTTGCTGGGTTTGGATACATTTTAAAGTCATTATTATTAATGTTTACTGGACGTATAACTCCAGCAATTCTGGTGGATTCGCTTCCTACACAAAAATTTGTTGTTTCTGATGATTGAAACGAAGCTCCAGAACCTAAAACACCATCATTATCTGTAATAGTATAAGAGCCGTTTCCATAGGAACAACACATCCCATCATTTGAAGCATCTGAAATAATAAAATCATAACAGCCCTCTGGTAAGCATAATGTTTGCTCTATAGTTGAATAATCATCATTATCACTTGTATAATTAGCTGATGCTACAGTAGTTCCATTGGCATCATTTAATACCCACGAGGTTTCTTCTGGATATGCATCGAATACTATTGCTACAACAACAGAAATATCGGTGCATATTTCTGTACAGGGTTCGCAATCTGTTCCTCCACAATCTACTCCTGTTTCATCTCCATTTTGTACTCCATCACTACAGGTTGGCTGTGGCCCTCTATTGTCTACACAAAAATTAGTTGTTTCTGTATTATTAAAACTTCCTCCTGAAGCTAAAACCTCTTCTCCATTGGTTACAGAATATGAGCCATTACCAAAATCGCAGCAAATACCATCTCCATAGCTATCTGTAATTACAAAATTGTAACAACCATTTGGCAAACATAGGGTTTCTGTAACTGTTGATCCGTCTGGATTAGCTACAGAATATGTTCCTGAAGCGACACTAACTCCATCTGTATTATTTATACTCCACCCTGTTTCTTCTGGGTAGTCATCAAAAGTAACACTAACTTCTATCTCGTTATCTATGCAAGGTACTACGCAAGGCTGACAAAATGGTCCGCCACAATCTACTCCTATTTCGTCTCCATTTTGTATTCCATCACTACAACTAGACACAATCTCTCCTATGCAAAAATTTGCAACATCTACACTTCCGAAACTACCTCCTGATGCTAAAATATTGTCGTTAGATATAATTCCGTAAGCGCCAAATCCATAGGTACAACATATACCATCTCCATAACTATCTGTAATTACAAATTCGTAACACCCATCTGGTAAGCATAATGATTCTGTTACTATAGAACCATCTGGGTTTGCAGTGGAGTACTCTCCTGTTGCTATAGTTACTCCACTAGTATTTTTAATACTCCATGAGGTTTCTTCTGGATAATTATCTAAAATAACAACAACATTAACTTGGTTTTCATCGCAGGCTATTTTATTAAATTGCTTTGGTAGTTCTTTAGGCTGTTTTTGGGTGTTAATTTCAGTTTTTTCTTTTTTAGGCTGTAAGTTTTGTATTGTTTTACTTTTGGGTTGTTGAGCAACAACTGTAAATGAAAACAAGAAACTAAACAGTGATATAATCATTGTTTTTTTCATAATAAGTAGGTGTTTTATTTTAATGATAAATTGGGGTATTATCATTTTCTACACTTAAAATAAGAAAAAATTGCTATCAATTTTTATTTTTAAGTTATTAAATACAGTAACGTAATCGTTTTATTAAATTTACGGGATTTACCGTAATGCCTAGTAATTTTATTCTTACATTTATATGATGGAACAAAAAATAATGTCTATTAAAGATCTATCAATCTCTTTTTTTTCTAACAAAAAAGAAACTAAAATTATTCATTCTATTTCTTATAATTTGAATAGAAATGAAATTTTAGGCATTGTTGGAGAATCTGGTTCTGGTAAATCGGTATCATCTTTAGCCGTTTTGGGTTTGCTTCCTAAAAAAATCTCTAAAATAACATCTGGCTCCATTATTTTTGAAAATGAAGATTTAACACAGCTTCCTTTAAATAAGTTTCAATCTATAAGAGGCAAAAAAATTGCTATGATTTTCCAGGAACCTATGAGTTCTTTAAATCCTTCTATGACTTGTGGTAAACAAGTTGAAGAAATTCTTTTTCAACATACTTCTTTGTCTAAAAAAGAAGTAAAAGCAGAGACATTATCATTACTTGAAAAAGTTAAGTTACCAGAACCAAATCGGGTTTACTCTTCATACCCTCATGAAATTTCTGGCGGACAGAAACAGCGTGTTATGATCGCTATGGCTATAGCATGCAAACCTCAAATTCTTATAGCAGACGAACCCACAACTGCATTAGATGTTACTGTACAAAAAGAGATTATTTCTATTTTAAAAGAGTTACAAGAGGAAACTAGTATGAGTATTATTTTCATTACTCATGATTTGGCTTTAATATCTCAAATTGCAGATCGTGTATTGGTAATGTATAAAGGGACTATTGTTGAGCAAAATAATGTATTAGCAATTTTTAATTCACCTGAACATGATTATACCAAAGCTTTAATAAAATCTAGGCCTTCTTTAGATGTTAGATTAAAGACATTGCCTACTATTGATGCTATTTTAAATGACAATGTTTCTAATAGTATTGTTACTAAAGCCATGCGAAAACTTCAACATGAAAAAATATATAATAAAACTCCTTTATTAGAGGTTAAGAATGTAGAGAAGGAATATATTTCTAGATCTGGTTGGTTTTCTAAACCTGAATCTTTTAAAGCTGTTAACGATGTTAGTTTTAAAGTATATGAAGGCGAAACACTAGGTTTGGTTGGAGAATCTGGTTGCGGAAAATCGACTTTAGGAAATGCTATTTTACAATTAGATAAAGCTACTGCTGGACAGATTTTATTTAATGGTATAGATATTACAAAACTAAGTGGCTCTCAACTTAAAACGCTAAGGAAAGATATTCAGATCATTTTCCAAGATCCGTATTCTTCCTTAAATCCACGGATAACAATTGGCAATGCTATTATAGAACCCATGAAGGTTCATAAATTATATGCTACTGATGCTGAATGTAGAGCTAAAGCTATACATATTTTGGAACGTGTTGGTTTGTCTGAGGCCTATTTTAATCGTTATCCTCATGAATTTTCTGGAGGACAACGTCAACGTATTGGTATTGCAAGAACTGTTGCTTTAAATCCTAAACTTATTGTTTGCGATGAGTCTGTTTCTGCTTTAGATATTTCTGTACAAGCTCAAGTATTAAACTTATTAAATGAATTAAAGGAAAATTTTGGCTTTACTTATATTTTTATTTCACACGATTTAGCTGTTGTAAAATACATGTCGGACCAATTATTGGTAATGAATAAAGGGAAAGTTGAAGAATTAGATGATGCCGATGTTATTTATAATTCTCCTAAAAAAGAATATACTAAAAAACTTATTGACGCTATCCCAAAAGGGTTATAGCATGAATACTTTTTTAGTGATATGAATTATATTCTTAATAAAAACTACTGTGTTTTTAAATCCATAATACAGCTTATTTATCTTAGTTTCTTGAATCTCTGGTAAATTAGCTGTAATATTCATAAGTAGGTTAAATTATGATAGATTTAGGGTTGTTATTATCTATTTAGTAAACTTGGGTTAACATAACATAATGGTTAAATTATGATACATTTGGGTTTATTAATTTTGATAGGTTTGGGGTTACAAATATACATTTGTTTTTAACATTTCTGTTTAAAAGCATTATTTTTAGACGAAATGCGTTAAATTTTAACATTTAAAGTGTTTATATACTATCAATTCTTATGATTCTTTGCAGAATTTATTGGGTTTGTCGCTTTAAAAATTTAAATAGTTTATTACTGTATTCTTGCCCACCTATATCGTATATGTTATAATGATCTGCATTTTCTACTGTAACAAATACTCTGTCTTTTGATGCTAAATTTGCATATAATTGTTTTCCGTACTTAAACTTTATATTATTATCTGCATTACCATGGGCTATTAAAATTGGGCAAGATATATTTTTAACAGATTCTATGGGTTTTACTTTTTCTGGATTAAATGCTGCAATTTCACTAGCTTTTTCAAGTGTTATGTTACAAATCCATTCTAAACCAACTCCATAGGAAAATCGTTTTTGATAGTCGTAAACGATTTGCCTTAAGTCTGTAAAAGTACTTTCGATAATTCCAAATGTTATTCTTTTATCTCTTTCTATTGCTTGTAATGCAATAGCGCCTCCTAATGAGTTTCCCCATATACCTAATTTGGTTTTAGGTTGTTTCTTTTTTATTTCATCTACAATAAGCGAAATATCTGTTTTTTCATAATATCCATAAGTAGAATATAGTCCTCCACTTTCTCCATGTGCTCTATTATCGAAAAGCCAACTGTCGTATCCTCTGTTAGCTAAATCTATTGCTAATTTTGTAAAATGTTCTTTGCACCCTCCTATACCATGTACTAATATTACAGAGCCATAGGTTGTATCTTTATTAGATTTTACATGGTAACCTTTAAGAGCAATACTATCTTTTGTTAAAAGACTTAACTTTGTGTAGTCTTGTTTTTCTATTTCTAGATAATTGGGTGTGGTTATTCTTTTTGGTTGTAAAAGTGCATATGGCAACACATTATTTATTACAAATGCTAATGTTACTATAATTAGTAGTATAACAACACCTGCTATTTTGTACTTTTTTTTCACTTACTTATTCAATATTCATTTCTGGGATATCTCCTTGTACAATAAGCGTTCCTTCTGTTGCTTTTATTATCTCTTCTACAGAAACTCCTGGAGCTCTTTCTAATAATTTAAAACCTTGTTTTGTAACTTCTAAAACGGCTAAATTTGTTACTATTTTTTTTACACATCCTACTCCTGTTAACGGTAATGAGCATTTTTTAAGCAGTTTAGATTCTCCTCTTTTATTGGTATGCATCATAGCTACAATAATATTTTCTGCACTTGCTACTAAATCCATAGCGCCTCCCATACCTTTAACCATTTTTCCTGGAATTTTCCAATTGGCTATATCTCCATTTTCTGCAACTTCCATGGCTCCTAAAATAGTTAAATCTACATGTTGACCTCTAATCATAGAGAAACTGGTTGCTGAGTCAAAAAAACTTGCTCCAGGCAAAGTTGTTATGGTTTGTTTTCCTGCATTTATTACATCTGCATCTTCTTCTCCTTCAAATGGAAAAGGGCCCATTCCTAAAACTCCATTTTCACTTTGAAATTCAACTTCTATATCTTCTCTAACATAATTAGCTACAAGGGTTGGTATTCCAATTCCTAAATTCACATAATAACCGTCTTGTACTTCTTTTGCTATGCGTTTTGCTATTCCTGTTTTATCTAACATAATATTAATTTAATAATGTTATAATTTGATGATTAACCTCTTTTTACTCGTTGAAATAATTTTAGAAATAATAAGTACTACAGATTTCAATTGTAGAAATCATTTCAAGTGATAATTCGAATGTTAATTTTACTATTAAATTATCCTTATCGTTACTCTTTTTCAAATTATTTAATCATCAAATTGTTTTTTTATTCTCTTTTTCTAACGGTTCTTTGCTCTATTCTCTTTTCGTATTTTTCTCCTTGAAATATACGTTGCACAAATATACCTGGTATGTGTATTTGGTTAGGATCTAATGTTCCTACAGGCACAAGCTCTTCTACCTCAGCAACTGTTATTTTTGCAGCTCCACACATGTTAGGGTTAAAATTTCTGGCTGTTCCTTTAAAGATTAAGTTTCCTGCTTCATCTCCTTTCCATGCTTTTACGAAACCAAAATCGGCATTAAAGGCTTGCTCTAAAACATACATTTTACCATTAAATTCTCTTGTCTCTTTTCCCTCTGCCACTTCTGTTCCGTATCCTGCTGGCGTATAAAATGCTGGAAATCCTGCTTGAGCTGCTCTACATCGTTCTGCAAGGGTTCCTTGTGGTATTAGTTCTACATCTAGCTCTCCAGACAGCATCTGCCTTTCAAATTCATCGTTTTCTCCTACGTATGATGATATCATTTTTTTTATTTGACGTTGATGCAATAATAATCCTAAACCAAAATCATCGACTCCTGCATTGTTAGAGATACAGGTTAATCCTTTTACACCACTTTTTACTAATGCTGCTATTGCGTTTTCTGGAATTCCAGACAGTCCAAAGCCTCCAAGCATAAAGGTCATGTTATCTGCAATACCTTCAGTTGCTTCTTTAACCGAGTTTACTTTTTTGCTAATCATTTATTCAAAAATTTATTGAGGCTTAAAATTAAGAAATAAAAAAGCCATTCTGTAACGAATGGCTTTTAAATATTTTTTTAAAGTTCTAAATCATCTTCTATTTTATCTGGCATTCCATTATCTACAGGAGTGCCTTCTGGCTTATACTTACTGCAGTCTACTTCTATAGACAAATCTTTTGGTGCTTCAAAGTCTTTTTTAGAGATGTTTAATGTTTTATCATCATAACAGCTACGCATATACATTCCCCAAATTGGTAATGCCATAGAGGCGCCTTGACCATAGGTTATAGATTTAAAATGTGCTGCTCTATCTTCTGCACCAACCCATACACCTGTAACTAAATTAGGTACCATTCCCATAAACCAACCATCACTTTGGTTTTGTGTTGTTCCTGTTTTTCCTGCTATAGGGTTTGTTAGCTTATATGGGTATCCTGTTATTATATCTTTATATACATCTGCTTTTCCTGCCCATGTGTGACGTAATCTAGATCCTGATCCGGATTCTACTACACCTTGCATTAGTTTTACAGTAACATATGCAGATTCTGCACTTAAAACGTCTTTAGTTTCTGGTGTAAATTGGTATAATACTGTTCCGTTTTTATCTTCAATTCTTTCTATCATTACTGGTTTTGTGTAGACTCCTTTATTTGCAAAGGCAGAGTATGCGCCAACCATTTCATAGATACTAATATCTGGCGTTCCTAATGCTATAGATGGAACTTCTGGAATGTCTGAAGTAACTCCTAAATTATGAGCTAATTTGGCTACTGGTTGAGGCCCAACTTTATTCATTAAACGGGCTGTTACAGTATTTACCGAGTTTGCTAAAGCATCTTTTAATGTTTTCTCTCCTCCATATTTTCCATCTGAGTTCTTAGGTGTCCATGGCTCTGGGTTTCCAAACTTATTTGCTTCTATTGTTATTTGGGATAGTGGTTGTTTATCGCAAGGAGACATGTGTAATTGGTCTATTGCTGTGGCATATACAAATGGTTTAAAGGTAGATCCTACTTGACGTTTTCCTTGTTTTACATGATCGTATTTAAAATATTTATGGTCATTACCTCCAACCCATGCTTTTACATGGCCTGTATGTGGATCCATACTCATCATTCCTGGGTGTAATAACGATTTATAATAACGCATAGAGTCTATTGGTTTCATAATAGTATCTACTTCGCTTGGTTTACCTTTTACCCATTTAAAAATTGTCATTTTTGTAGGCACATTAAACGATGCTATTATTTCTTTTTTAGATTTCCCTGCTTCTTTCAATACTCTCCATCGTTCTCCTCTTGACATAGATGTGCGCATTAATTTATCTATCTCTGCTTTAGATAAGTCTACAAATGGCGCCGTAGGGTTTCTTTTTGGTGTATTCTGATGAAAAAACTCTGCTTGTAGTCTAGCCATATGCTTTGTTACTGCTTCTTCTGCATATTTTTGCATACGAGAGTCTATTGTTGTGAAAATCTTTAAACCATCACTGTACAAATTATATTTAGTGCCATCTGGTTTTGGGTTATCTGCTATCCATTTTCTCATCTCTTTGTCTAAATAACTCCTAAAGTGAGGTGCAGGGCCTTCGTTATGAGATTCTGGCGTATACCTTAAATCTAAATCTGTTTTTTGTAATGAGTCTTTAACAGTATCTTCTATATATCCATATTTAGCCATTTGTGCTAATACTACATTTCTCCTGTTTTTTGTTCCTATTGGATTCCTGTGAGGTCTTGGGTTATATAGTGTGGAATTTTTAAACATCCCCACTAACATAGCCGATTCTTTTAAGCTTAATTGTTTTGGTTCTTTTCCAAAATAAATTCTTGCTGCTGAACGTATACCATCTGCATTATTATTAAAATCGTAAATATTGAAATACTGTGCTATAATTTCTTCTTTGGTATATTGGCGTTCTAAACGAATAGCTATAATCCATTCTTTAAATTTCTGGGTATATCGTCTCCATCCTCTTGCTCTTTCCCCATGAAATAGTTGTTTTGCTAATTGCTGAGAAATTGTACTAGCTCCTCCTTTTTTACCTAAAAATACTGCGGCTCTTAATGTTCCTCTGGCATCTACTCCAGAATGTTCGTAGAACCTGGCATCTTCGGTTGCAACTAATGCATCTACTAAATGCTTTGGTAACTCATCGTAACTAACGGGTGTTCTATTGTCCTTGAAATATATTTTTCCTAATGTCTTGCCGTCATTAGATATTATCTCGGATGCTAAGTTGGTTTTTGGATTCTCTAAAACAGTGTGATCTGGCATCTCTCCAAAAGCACCCCAAGATGCTAATGAAAATAATAATACCACAAATAGTACTCCTGCTAAAAACAACACCCAAAACCAACGAATGTATTTTTCGAAGCCTTGATTTTCTTTTGCTTGCTTTGCTTTTGCCATTTATTACTTAAATTTAAATAATTATGTAAGTGTTTATAGTAACACTTAGTTTTGGGTTAGTGTTTCTATTCTAAACCCTATATCTGTTACCCCTTCTAAATCTTCTATACCATTTACTTCTCCATTTTTTCTCATGGCATGCTGTATTTTAACAGTGTATTCTCCAGATTCATTAAATACTACACCTTCTTTATACCAAAGTTTATTTTCTTTTACACTACTTATGCCTGTTCCTAATAACTTCCCATTAGGGTCTGCCATTTTATATTCTAATGTATCTTTAATGATTTTACCGTGCGGAAAATCCATTTCAACAATTAAAAAGAGGTTACTGTATTTATAGTCTTTAGTATTCCTAACGTTTACAAAAAGATTATGTGCACTTGTTGTATCGGGAACTTGAATATTAAAGCTTACCACATCGTTTTTATTCCATACGTTGGGTACTGTTTTATATTCATCGAAAATGCTATTTGAATCGCATGAAAGGAAACAAACTCCTAATAGAACACTACTTAATACTATTTTATTTTGTAGTTTTTTTAGAACTGTTTTTAGCATTGTTTGTTTTGTTTTGGGGTTTTCTTTTATTCCTGTTGCGATTATTACGACTCTTATTGTTTTTACGTTTTTTATTGCCTTTTGGATTATCGAATCGTGTTAAACTGTCTTGTCCAACAACGTTTTCGAACTCTACTTTAGTATCTTCTATTAAATCTGATGCGTATTCTTCTAAGCTAGCAATTTTCTCTTTTTTCTTGTTTAACTCAATAATTTCTCTAGCTTGTTCGGTTGTAATCTTGTGCCAATTCATCCATTCCCCTTCGTAGGCATACCACATATGTCCACGGAAAATATCTGTTTTTTGGCATACCGCTGTTCCTTTTTGAGTGTATAATTTTACATCTGTTTTAGGAAATGCTTTTAAAGCATCTAAATAAGAGTCTAACTCGTAGTTTAAACAGCATTTTAGTTTACCACATTGTCCTGCTAGTTTTTGTGGGTTTAATGATAATTGCTGGTATCTGGCAGCAGATGTACTAACAGATCTAAAATCGGTTAACCAGGTAGAACAGCATAATTCTCTTCCACAAGATCCTATACCTCCAAGTCTGGCTGCTTCTTGCCTAAAGCCAACTTGTTTCATTTCTATTCGCGTTCTAAATTCTTTTGCAAATACTTTTATTAACTCACGAAAATCTACACGGTCTTCTGCGGTATAATAAAATGTGGCTTTACTTGCATCGCCTTGAAATTCAATATCAGAAATTTTCATCTGTAATTTTAAATCTATAGCAAATTGACGAGCTCTTACCTTCATTGGTTCTTCTCTATCTCTTGCTTTAGACCAAATATCAATGTCTTTCTGTGATGCCTTTCGGTATATTTTTAGAATATCTTCTGGTTTCTGGCTTATTTTTTTACGTTTCATTTGTACACGAACCAACTCTCCAGATAAGGTTACCATACCTATATCGTGACCAGATTGTGCTTGAGTAGCTACAATATCTCCTATTGCTAGTGATAGGTTTTCTGTGTTTTTGTAGTAATTTTTTCTTCCGTTTTTAAAACGAACCTCAACAAAGTCGAACGGTTTTTCTCCATTTGGAACAGACATATTCGATAACCAATCGAAAACTGTTAATTTATTACAACTATCGGTACCACAGGTTCCATTGTTTTTACATCCTTTTGGGCTCCCGTCTTTAGTTGAGCAACTTTTACAAGCCATATAATTTTATATATTGATTCTGAGCACCGTAAGTACCAGAAGATGGTTATTATTAATTGTACATGACTTAAAAAAGCATGACAAATATGATTTAGTTTTAAAGTTAGTACATATTAAAATACATTGTGTATAGATGTATAACTTTTGATTGTAAAGATAAGATTATTCTAAAGACTTGAAAATATAAAAAACCCGAAGCATTTCTTCGGGTTTTTATTTGTGTAAACACTACTTGTTTTACATTAATATTTTATTGTAATTTATTCTTTTTTTAAGGTTTCAAAAATATTTCTTAAATCTTTTTTATAGGGCAAATGGTCTGCTCTTCCTTTTTTAAAGATATCATTACTGTTACCTTGTCCTTTTCTCAATGCTTTTTGTTCTTCGTAAGGTAATGCTATAATTTCTTTACAGTTTGTAGAACAACAATTATCCATTTCTGCTTTACACGATTCGCATTGTATAAACAACAAATGGCAGGCTTCGTTAGCACAGTTTACATGTGTATCGCAAGGATTACCACATTGGTGGCAGTTTGCAATAACATCATCACTAATTTTTTCTGCTCTACGATCGTCGAACACAAAGTTCTTTCCTATAAATTTATTCTCTAATGCTTCTGCTTTAACTTGTCTTGTGTATTCTATTATACCACCTTCTAATTGGTAAACATTTTTAAAGCCTTTATGTTTAAAGTATGCACTCGCTTTTTCACAACGAATACCTCCGGTACAATACATCACTAAGTTTTTATCTTCTTTATGTGCTTTTAAATCGTCTTCAATAATGTCCAACGATTCTCTAAACGTATCTACATCTGGTTTTACTGCATTTTTAAAATGGCCTATTTCACTTTCGTAATGGTTACGCATATCTACTAAAACAGTATTTTCATCTTCAATTAAATCATTAAAGACATCTGCATTTACGTGTATTCCTTTATTGGTAACATCGAAAGTATCATCATTTAATCCATCTGCTACAATTTTATTACGCACTTTAACTTTCAATTTTAAAAACGACATATTATCTTGCTCTACAGCAATGTTTAATCTAATGTCTTTTAGAAAGTCTATGGTATCTAAATGCGTTTTAAATGCATTAAAATTATCTGCTGGTAGCGATAATTGTGCATTTATACCTTCGGTTGCAATGTAAATACGTCCTAAAACGTCTAATGCATCCCAAGTAATAAATAAATGGTCTCGTAATAATTGCGGGTTGCCAATTTTAGCATATTGATAAAATGAAAGCGTTAAACGTTCTTTTCCTGCGCTTTCAATTAATTCTGCTCTTTCTTTGGCACTTAGTTTATTGTACAGTTGCATGCTATACTAATTTTTAAAGTTAAAAGATTATTTTTTGCAAAAGTACTATTTAATCTTAATTAAACAAGGCTATAACTTTATTACAGGTAATTAACTTAAAAAACAAGGCATAAAAAAAGTCCTTTTTTCTTTAAAAAGGACTTTTAATAGACTAACTCGTTATTAATTTTTTCTTTCACAAAAAAATAAAACGAGCTAACCTCCATCGGCTTTACAGCTACTATTCACAAAGACAGCAACTGGAACACCTAATGTGTTCAATGTTAATGTTTTTTTTAAATATACCATGTCTTTAACACTTAAAATTAAAGATAATTCATTTAAAAAACGGAGTAAATTTTTCTTTTTCACAGCTAATTATTTCCCGCTTTATTTAGTAGATGCAGAAAGTATAAAAAGGTTGCGTCATAAAATTGTAATACCTAAAAAGAATTGGTATTTTAGCACAAATATTACCAATAAAACTAGAAAAATGAGCAGTGAAAAAGAAGCAAAATTAAAAGCACTAAAACTTACGTTAGATAAATTAGATAAGGCATACGGAAAAGGAACAGTAATGAAAATGAGCGATGCAGCAATCGTTGATGTTGAAGCTATCCCTACTGGGTCTTTAGGGTTAGATATTGCTTTAGGTGTTGGAGGTTATCCAAGAGGGCGAGTTATAGAAATATATGGTCCTGAATCTTCTGGTAAAACAACTTTAACGCTACATGCTATAGCAGAAGCACAAAAAGCAGGAGGTATTGCTGCATTTATTGATGCCGAGCATGCTTTTGATCGTTTTTATGCCGAAAAATTAGGTGTAGATATTGATAATTTAATAATATCTCAGCCAGATAATGGTGAACAAGCATTAGAAATTGCAGATAATTTAATTCGTTCTGGAGCTATTGATATTGTAGTTGTAGATTCTGTTGCCGCCTTAACTCCTAAAAGTGAAATAGAAGGCGAAATGGGAGACTCAAAAATGGGGTTACATGCACGTTTAATGTCTCAAGCTTTAAGAAAATTAACAGCTTCTATAAGTAAAACGAATTGTACTGTTATTTTTATTAACCAATTACGTGAAAAAATTGGTGTAATGTTTGGAAATCCTGAAACAACAACTGGTGGTAATGCTCTAAAATTTTATGCCTCTGTACGTTTAGATATTAGACGATCTACCCAAATAAAAGGAACTGATGGTGAAGTTATGGGTAATAAAACTAGAGTTAAGGTTGTTAAAAACAAAGTAGCACCACCTTTTAAATTAGCTGAATTTGATATTATGTACGGAGAAGGTGTTAGTAAAGTTGGTGAGATTTTAGATGTTGCTGTAGATAAAGGTATCATTAAAAAAAGTGGTTCTTGGTTTAGTTATGGAGAAACCAAACTAGGGCAAGGTAGAGATGCTGTAAAAGCAATAATAAAAGACAATCCAGAACTTTTTGAAGAACTGGAAGAAAAAATAAAAGAAGCCATTAAAGAGGCTCAATAAAAATTAAATCCCGAAAAATTCGGGATTTTTTTATTTTTATACGCAACCATTTAACTATTTGCGCATCTAAGTATAAAATAAGATACGTTTTAGTTAACAGAAATGACAATGAAAAAAATAATTATTTGCCTTATTATGGTAGCTACGGTTTTCTCTTGTAGTCTTTCTGAAGATTCATCATCGGCAGATACTCAAGAGTTATTACCTATAGAAAATATAGATATGCCAGAAGAGTTTACGCTAGGTGAAACTTATGAAATTTCGATTACATACTTAAGACCTACAACTTGTCATGCTTTTAATGACATATATTATTTAAAGCAAGATAATGAAAGAACTATTGCTGTAATAAGTACCGTTTTTAATAGTAATGGAAATTGTACTGTATTAACAAATACAGAATTGGGAGCCACTTTCGATTTTGAAGCTACAACTCCTGGATCTTACATATTTAAATTTTGGAAAGGAAAAGATGAAGGAGGAGAAGATGTTTATTTAACGGTTGAAGTACCTGTAAATTAAAAATTGAATTTTAACTAACACATAATCAATTGAGTTTAGAACAACTCATATATAATTGTAAAATTAATGATACTAAGGCACAAAGCGAACTATACACACTCTTTTCGGGTAAACTGTTTTCTATTTGCCTAAAGTATTCAAAAAACTATGCAGAAGCAGAAGATAATTTACAAGATGCGTTTATTACTATCTTTAAAAAGATAGAACAATATAAAAATAAAGGTTCTTTTGAAGGTTGGTTAAAACGAATAACCATAAATACAGCTTTACAACGTTACAGAAGTAAAGGTGTTTTTGAAATAGTTAATGAAGATGCTATAGAAGATGAAACTGTAGATATAGATGATGACGATGACGATGTATCTTTGGATTTTTTATTAGAGATTATCCAAGGTTTACCCGATAGATACAGACTAGTTTTTAACCTTTACGTTATGGATGGTTACTCGCATAGTGATATTTCAGAATTACTAAAAATAAGCACTGGAACCTCTAAATCTAACCTAGCTAGAGCTAGACAGATTTTAAAGAATAAAATATTAGAATATAAAAAAGGATTACAGTCCCAATCATTATAATGAGTGATAAAAAACACATAGATAGGCTTTTCCAAGAAAAGTTTAAGGATTTTGAAGCCCAACCTAGCGCGAAAGTTTGGGAAAACATTCAAAATCAACTTGAACAGCCTACCCCGAAACATAAGAAAGCAATGCCTCTATGGGCTAAAGTTGCAAGTATTGCTGCTATTTTATTATTATTTATCTCTATTGGAAGCATTTTTACAGGTAATAATGACTCGACGTCCCCGCCAGTTGTTGATATAAATGATAAAAAAGAAAACACTAATATCGACGCTCAAAAGAAAGAGTTAGATAGTAATAAAGCAAATAATAATTTAGTAAATTCAAATAATACTACTGAAAACCCTGAAGAAAATTCTTTATTCTCATCTAAAAATGAAGGTGTTGTAAATAACACTACTAAAAAACAAAACAGTTCTAATTCGAGCAATAATGCAACTGTTACCTCACAGAAAACAAATACTAGTAATCCTTACAATTCAAAAAAATCTACTACTAACATCAACGAAGCTGTAGCCAACACTACAAACAATAATTCTAATGACAAAACAGGATTTAATAAGTTAAATAATAGTACTACAACACTAGAAGGTATAGTTAATACTACTTTTAATAAAACAAATGGTGACAACAATAGTTTAAAAAACACCTCACAGAAAACGAATAATAATACTGTTTACAATAATAATTATGCTAATTCTGTTAAAAACTTATCTCAAGTTTCTAGTTCTAATGAAACCAGTCAATACGATTCAGTAACAACAAATTCAAATAATTATACTAAAAACGATATAAATACAACAACTGATGCTACTGCTATAGCATTAGTTAACTCTCTTAATGAAAAAGAAAAAGAGAACATTGCTGTGGCATTAGATTATACAAAATCTAATGCTATAGAAGAGGCCATTGCCAAGAATCAAAATATTAATGAAAAAGAAAAAGAAGAAGTAGACAGGTGGACTGTTAATGCTAACATTGCGCCTGTATACTACAACACTCTTGGCAAAGGCTCTCACATTCATGATCAATTTATAGACAATCCTAAAAATGGAGAGTTAAATACTAGTTACGGTATACACGTTGGTTATGCTTTTAATAATAGGTTAAAACTACGTTCTGGAGTTAGCAAACTTAATTTAAGTTATGACACTGCTAATGTTATTGTATATGAAACAGTAACTAACACACCTGGGCATACCCCTTTAAGAAATATAGATTTTATACCTAATAATCAAGGAGAAACATTATCTGTTTTAAGCACAGACAATCTTGGAATACAACAAATAAGTGGTATTGCAAATGACCAACTAAATGCTGCTTTAAGCCAACGTATTAACTATATAGAAGTTCCTGTAGAGTTGGAATACGCTTTGGTTAATAAACGTTTTGGTGTAAATATTATTGGTGGGCTTAGTACTTTTATTTTAAATGGTAATGAAGTCGTTACAGAAGTTGATAACAGAAAAACACTTATTGGAAAAGCCAATAATATAAATAATATAAGCTTTAGTACAAATTTAGGTATAGGCATAGATTATAAATTTAATGATGCTTTTAAGTTTAACTTAGAACCAACATTTAAATATCAAATTAATGCATACAGTGAGGTTTCAGGAGATTTTAAACCTTACATTATAGGTGTCTATACTGGCTTTAGCTACAGGTTTTAATTTTTTAGTTGGTTAAACTAAATACCCTTCTCGCTTGACGAGAAAACAATGAGGTTAAAAAGCTGCTCAGTGCCAAGAGTAGCTTTTTACTTTTTTACTATTTCGTAATCTTTAAGTTGATTTAAAATAACTGTTCTTGTTTTTTTATTTAATGCTTTTGTATCCTCAACTGCTAACCCATTAGTATCTATAAAGCGATGCATTTTAACACGCATTATTCCTGGGCCTCCACTAAAAAAAGTATATGAAAAACGTTTTTTATTATCCGCAAATGTTAATGGAACTATTGGTATTTGGTGGTTAATTGCTAAACGAAAGGCACCATCTTTAAACTCAGCCAAATCTACATTTTCTTCTGGCACCATCCCTTCAGGAAAAATACAAATACTTAAACCTTGTTTTAAACGTTTTTGTGCTCTTAAAAAAACAGCTTGCCTACTTTTTGCACTACTTCTGTCTACTAGTATAGAGGTTCGTTTATAAAAGAATCCTAATAATGGGATTTTTGCTAACTCTGCCTTACCTACAAACACAAAAGGATTTTTTACAGCTACTAACATTAACATAATATCCGTCATAGAGGTATGGTTAGCTGTAAACATATAACTCTTATTAATATCTGTAGTCTGTTCTCTTTCTATTTTGGTTTTAAAACCCATTCCTATTAATATAAAACGAGCCCAAATACGCGCTAACTTAAAAAAATATGGGTACCAAGATTCTTTTAAAATAGAAACAACAAGCAATGGAAATAAAATTATTATTGGTATCGCAACAACAATATAAAACCAAATGCGGTATACTAACCAAAAAATGTATTTAAATACAATCATAAGTGCCAAAAATAAACAATTGATTTGAAGTAATTCGTTTTCCTTTTACTTAAAAAAATTACCTTTGTTTTTCAACAAAAGAAATTTAATAGAAATAACGTATAAAGCAAAACACTTTGTACACATAAAAAAGATTCCCACTTGTTCGGGAAATTAATATGGCAAGAATACTTACAGGAATACAAAGTACAGGGACTCCACACTTAGGAAATATTTTAGGCGCATTAATGCCTGCTATAAAAATGTCTAGAGATAAGGAAAACGATTCTTATTTATTTATTGCAGACATGCATTCTTTAACCCAAATAAAAGATGGCAACACGTTAAGAAATAATACCTACTCTACTGCTGCAACATGGTTAGCTTTTGGTTTAGACATAGACAAAACTGTATTTTACAGACAAAGCGATGTCCCACAAGTAACCGAATTATCTTGGTATTTAAATTGCTTCTTCCCCTTTAAACGTTTAGAGCTAGCACATAGTTTTAAAGATAAAGCAGATAGATTGGATGATGTTAATGGAGGTTTATTTACTTACCCTATGTTAATGGCAGCAGATATTTTATTATATGATGCAGAAATTATTCCAGTTGGTAAAGACCAGAAGCAACATATAGAAATGACAAGAGATGTTGCTACTCGTTTTCATGCTAAACTTGGTGAAACATTTGTTTTACCTGAAGCCAAAATACAAGAAGAAACAATGTTAATTCCTGGTACTGATGGTGCTAAAATGAGTAAAAGTAAAGGTAATATTATTAATATATTTTTACCTGA
>NZ_JBSHNS010000268.1:0-1559 GCF_053601635.1 Pontimicrobium sp. MEBiC01747 | reverse complement strand
CTTCATAATTGTAAGCTGCATCAACTTGTAATGTTAAACTCGTTTTATCTTTTGCAACTATTAGCGGAGAAACCAATATATTATCTAAAACTTTTGTTTCAGTTGTTGATGAGCCTAAATCATGAGAGATTGTTATTCCTTTATTAGAAGTAGCCGTTACATCGCTTACACTTGTATACTTACCAGCATTTTCTTCAAAAGCTATTAGTTTATTAGCTGGTAATGTTTGATTAGAATGTTTAAAAGTTCTAATACCTGTATTTTTTAAATTATACGTTCCCGAATAATCTTCAAATGTTTCTTGGTATGGTAAAGCAGACACATACGGATTGAACTTGTCTAAGAAAGCAATTCCTTCATCTGTAAAGGTATATTTATTAGCGTTTGAAGTTGTTTTCTTTATTTTAGTAAAGTTCCCACTTACAGCTATAATACAATGATTAAGCATTAATTTTGCATTATAAGGGGAGGCTGTAAGTTTTTTAGCCAAATCAAATGTTTTACTTACCGTCTGTCCTTTATCGCCATACTCTGTGATCCAAGTTTCTACGGAACTATCTGAAACAAATTTACTAGCCAATCTGGTTATTCTATCTGCTACACTTTCGTCTTTAGCTATATAAACATGATAAATATGAGCATCTACAGGCTTTGTTATATTTTTTGTTACATCATTATTCCATGTTTTAGACCTATCTTTGTTTGTTGTTCTAGCAATTAATACTGCTCCAATTTTTACACCAGAAAATTCTTTTCGTAACTCTGGAACCCATGAGTTAATTGTATCTGCATATGCTTTTCCTGTAGGAAATTCTGTTGTATAATCTGGCGCATATAATTCATTTCCTAATTCAATGTAACTAACGGGTACTTTTGCAGCTTTTATCATTTCTATTTGGTCTTTAAGAGAACTGTTAACAACATCTAAAACAAAAGACACTTTTGCCTTTGTAGTATCTACAACTCTTTTGACATCCTCAATTTTATGAACGAAATCTGTTGCCGCTGCTCCACCTGTTATATATCCATTTTTCCAGTTCCATTTATGGGTAACTGTGCCCCCTGGATACCTAAATACTCCAGTTTTTAAACTATCCATTAAACTTGCAACATTTGTTTTTGTAATACTTGGCGTATTCCTCCAACGCATATTATAACCTGTTACCACACCGCTACCAAGACCAAAAGTTCTGGCAAACATACTACTGTTATCTTCTAATGTTTGACTTGTAATGTCTTCTTGATAATCATATAGATCTTCTTTACTACATCCAAATACTAATACTAAAATTGCTAATACTAAAATTACTTTTTTCATAATATTTTGAGTTTTAAAATTATATCTCAAAATTAAATTCAGTGCTTTTCTGAAATCATGATATATATCACTATTTCAATCTGTTACACTCACTAAAAACTCACTTATAGATCACAAAAAACTCATATTATTAAATTAAATTGTATTTTAATACCGAATAAAAAATATTAAACATTGTATTTAGGTAAGCTTATATTTGTTGTAATACACCAATATTAAACTTAGAAGAATTCACCTAAAC
>NZ_JBSHNS010000267.1:0-622 GCF_053601635.1 Pontimicrobium sp. MEBiC01747 | reverse complement strand
CTATAATAGTTTCTGGTTTATCTACACATGGGTTTATTAAAAGTCTTACTTTTTCCTCTTCTTCCAAATTACTACCTTTTGCTGTTGCTCTTTTAGTTTCATCTGCTAACGGGAAATAGTCTAATTTACCTGACACAAATTCTTCTTCTTCCACATCTTTATGTGTTCCTGTTCGGTTACAGTGTGCACAGGCTAACAATAAGTTATCCCAATCTGCTGCCAACCAATAATAGCCTCGTATGGTATTTCCTGTTTCTTTGTCTTTTACAGACGTTTTAGGACGAAAGTGTTCTTTATCTACAGGGCTTGTTTTATCTACTCTAGATTCGCAATAGGCGCATTTGCCATTAAACAGCATTTCTATTGCTGTTTTCACTTCTAGATTTTTAAACAACTTATGGTCGAACGCTTTGGTTTCTCCATCTGTTATATAATGTTTGTGTGCTTTATCGTGTTCTGCTTTCGCTTTATTAGTTAGCACTTTAGGCTTTGCTATTGTATGTCTATTAACATGAATCATTTTTCTAAATCTTCTAAAAATTCGTCAATTAACTCAATGGCTTTTGCTTTTACTTCCTTTTCTACTTCTAATCTAGAAAATGGTTGTGCTTCTTCTTTGTGT
>NZ_JBSHNS010000266.1:0-5273 GCF_053601635.1 Pontimicrobium sp. MEBiC01747 | reverse complement strand
ATTCTAACCTTATTTTTGACATAGAAATTATTGATATTCAAAAATAATTGAAAGACATAAATATAAACTTAAAAGAGCCTTCATTTCTGAAGGCTCTTTTTTAATTTAGAGAAATCTTAACTTTTAAATACTATAATTTTATGGGTAGAGTTATTAATTGGGGAATTATTGGGTTAGGAAATATTGCAAATACTTTCGCTAAAGATTTACTACTTTCTAATAAAAGTAAATTATATGCTGTAGCTTCTAGACATAGAGATAAAGCTAAGGCATTTAGTGAAAAATTTAATACAACCCTTTATTATAATTCATACAAAGCATTAGCTGAAGACTCAAATATAGATGTTGTATATATTGCTACGCCACATACACTTCATTACGAAAACACCTTATTATGCCTAAGCAAAGGGAAAGCAGTTCTCTGCGAAAAACCTTTTAGCATAAATACAAGTCAGGTAGAAGCTATGATTAAAACTGCAAAGTCCAAAAATTTATTTTTAATGGAAGGTTTATGGACTCGTTTTATTCCTGCTACAGAAAAGCTATTAGAACTTATAGAATTAAATACTATAGGAGACATTATATCTATAAAAGCAGATTTTGGATTTAAAGCCGAAATAGATTTAAAGAGCAGACTTTATAATAAGGTATTGGGAGGCGGTGCTTTATTAGATATTGGTATTTATCCTATTTATTTAAGTCTTCTTTTACTTGGCTCTCCAAAAGCTATAAAAGCCACTGCGAGAATGACAGAAACGGGTGTAGATAGTTATTGTGCTATGGTTTTTAGTTATGATAATAATGTATCTGCAAATTTAGAATGCACTATAGAAACAGATACACCTACGGAAGCTATTATTTATGGCACAAAAGGCAGTATTAAATTGCATCGTGATTTTTTTGCTTCAAAACAATTAACGTTAACACAAAATAATGTTGAGACAGTTTATGATATAGATAAAAAAGGAATGGGGTATCTACACGAAATTGAAGCTGTTAATTTGTGTTTAATTAATGGTTATAAAGAAAGTTCTAAAGTGCCTTTAAAAACAAGTTTAGAGTTAATAAAAATTATAGACCGAGTAAAAGCATCTATAGGCTTAAATTATAATATTTAACAATTATAAAAGCCTTTTTGTGTAAAACAAAAAGGCTTTTATTTCTAGTATAGAAAATTATTTTTTATTACTTCTCTTCTGCCTTTATATTATCTACAAACGCTTGTAACTTTTTACCATATAAAGACGATTTTATCTTCGGTGTTAAAGAGTTATTTATAGTATCAAGAAGTTTTATATTGGCATTGTAAAGCTCTGTAAGTGCTAAATATGGTGCTACTTCACTATCCTTATTATTAATTGCAAAATTTACAGTATATAAATACTTACGCTTTTCTAGGCCTTCATGCATTTTTTTAGTCTTATCTGCTAAAGCACTATCGTTAGCTCTATGTGCTTCAAAATTTTCTTTAATTAATTCTAAATTCTTATTATTAAACTTAGACATCATTTTTAAGTAATCTTCTAGCACCTCTTGTTGCTTAGAGCCTTTTATTTTTGCTCCAAAAGCAAAATTATCTAATGTTGTATTTATTTCGGTAATACCTTTGTCTGCAAAAAAAGAAATACGTTCGTCTTCATTATCATTTTTATCTAAATAAATAAAATATAACTCAGGTGTATCGATAGCACTTTCTAATTGAAACTTAGATTCTCCATTAATAACTGTAGAATCAATAGCTACTAAAACAGAGTCTTTCGCTTTTTTTAAATAAAGTGTTCCTTTCTTTAACCCTTTTACATTTCCTTTTACAATTAACTTGTCTTTATCATTTCCACAAGAAAAGATAAATAATAAGCTAAAAAATACTACTAGTTTTTGCATTTGTAATCTTAAAATTTATTTCCGCAAATATGCTATAAATTATCATTAAAAACTAGCTTACCGAAGCTAATTGCATCAAAATTGTACAACCTATCGCTGCAATAGTTCCTATTGCATATCCAAACACTGCTAACAAAACACCAACTGTTGCTAATGACGGGTGGAATGCAGAGGCTACTATAGGTGCAGAAGCGGCCCCTCCAACGTTTGCTTGACTACCAACTGCTAAAAAGAAGTATGGTGCTTTAATTATTTTTGCTACACCTATTAATAATAATGCATGAATACTCATCCAAACGATACCTATAGCTATTAAGCCCACATTATCAAAAATAAGCATTAAGTCCATTTTCATTCCAATAGAGGCTACAAGTATGTATATAAAGACGCTTCCAAATTTACTAGCGCCAGCGCCTTCGTAGTTTTTAGCTTTAGTATATGATAAGGCTATAGCTATTAATGTAGAAATACTTATCATCCAGAAAAATTTAGATCCTAAGAACGTAAATATATTTCTTGTTGTTTGCGATTGGATGCCTGAGACAACTTCTTCAAAAAATGGGGCTAAAAAATTAGAACATAAATGTGCAAAACTTACTGCTCCAAACGCTATTGCTCCCATTATCATAATATCTGTTAATGATGGATTACGTTTTACTCCTTCAGAGAACGTAGACATTTTCTCTTTTAAATTCTCTATAGAAGTGGTATCTGCTTTTAACCAAGAATTAATTTTTTTACGTTTACCAATTCCAATAAGTAATAGCGCCATCCAGATATTAGCAACTACAATATCTACAAACACCATTCCTCCGTATAATTTTTGGTTATATCCATAAATCTCTAACATTGCTGTCTGGTTTGCTCCTCCACCTATCCAGCTACCTGCTAGTGTAGATAACCCTCTCCATACAGCATCTGGCCCTATTCCTCCTACAGTTTCTGGTGAGACCATAGAAATTAATAAAATAGCAATTGGCCCTCCTATAACAATACCTATTGTTCCTGTTAAAAACATAATAAGTGCACGCCACCCTAAATTAAACACTCCTTTTAAATCTATACTCAGGGTCATTAAAACAAGTGCTGCTGGTAATAAATACCTGCTAGATACGTAGTAAAGATTAGATTTATGTTTAATTACTTCACCAGCTTTATCTATAGTTTCCCATTCTGGTGCTATAATTCCTGTTGTTGTTAATACAGCAGGAATCATATATGCCATGAATAATCCTGGTACAATTTTATAAAATTGTGGCCAAAAACCAGTTTTAATAGATTCTGTATAAAATACAGCTCCTAAGGCAAGCATTAGTAATCCAAATACAATAGTATCGTCTGTAAATAGTGGTGCGTTTTCCATTTAGTTAGTTTTTTTATCCTTGCAAAGTAGCAAAATTAACGGCATAAAAAAAGCGACTCGATTAAGAGTCGCTATCATTTTTGTTTATGTGCTTAGGTTTAGGGTCTCGCTTGGCTTCTTTTAAACCTTTCATTAATATCCATTCTATTTGCCCATTAGTACTACGAAACTCATCGGAAGCCCATTTTTCTATAGCTTTAAGCATCTCTTCATTTATTCGCAACGCGAAAGCTTTTTTCTTCGCCATTTTATTGAGTTTCTTTTCTTTTTAAGTTTATTAATTAGCCAAATATAATACAAACTACTGCATCGTGTAAATTCATTAATCTCTCAATTAATGATTTAAAGTTCCTGTATTTAATACTGGAGACGCATCTTTATCGCCACATAGAATAACCATTAAATTACTTACCATTGCCGCTTTACGTTCTTCATCTAAGTCTACAATATTTTTTTTACCTAACTCCTCTAAAGCCATTTCTACCATACTAACTGCTCCTTCAACAATTTTATGTCTTGCTGCCACTATAGCTGTAGCTTGTTGACGCTTAAGCATAGCATTTGCTATTTCTTGGGCATAAGCTAAATATCCTATTCTTGCTTCAAGTACCTCTATTCCTGCTATAGACAAACGCTCGTCTATTTCCTTTTCTAACGCTTCACTAACTTCATTAACGCTAGATCTCAAGGTTATATCTTCTACATGTCCTTCATCTGCAAAATTATCATAAGGATACATACTTGCTAACTTTCTTACGGCTGCATCTGTTTGTACTCTAACAAAATTCTCATAATTATCTACATCGAATGCTGCTTTGTAAGTGTTATTTACTTTCCATACCAATATAGTACTTATCATAACTGGGTTCCCCAATTTATCATTTACTTTTAAACGTTCGCTATCAAAATTACTTGCTCTTAATGAAATTTTCTTTTTAGAATAAAAAGGGTTTACCCAATAAAATCCATTTTTTTTAATTGTACCTACATACTTACCAAATAATAGTAATACTCTAGAACCATTTGGTTGCACCATTAAAAATCCAGGCATAATAAATAAGCCAATTATTAAAAGTAAGGCATATTCTATTTCTTCTGTAGCAATAGCCGCAAATATACTTCCAACCACAATTGCTAAAAATACAAACAACATAAGATAACCGTTTGCGGGTGTAATGATTTTTTCTTCTTTCATAAGGATAAAGTTTAAATTGATATTAAAATGATATCATAAAGATATATTTTTATTTTCATATTCCAAAATTTTAACTCAAAATAAACTGTGGCACGGAGATTGTATATTTAAAAACATAATTACTTATGAAGATTTTTTTTAGAGTGTGGTTACTTTAAATTAAAATAGTAATTACCATATTTTTGATTGGTTAGTTAAAAAAAGCATCTGTTAACACAGATGCTTTCTTTGTACTATTTATTTACAAAACTTAAATCATGTTATTTTTAACATGCATTTATAATAGTTCAGGTACGTATAATTATATTTTGGCACAGTCATTGCTTTATTCTTTTTATAATTACATACATTGATTATTTTAGAGTGTGGTTACTTTAAACTAGGAGTAGTAATTATCATATTTTTGGTTGGTTAGTATGAAAAAGCACCTGTTAAAGCAGGTGCTTTTTCTATTTTTTAAGGTTTTGTTACTTAATAAGCTTCTTTTTTATTTTTAACATGTATTTATGATTTCTCACCTTATAACAATATTACTTTGGCACAATGATTGCTTTATAGTTAATGTAATTATTTACGATGATTATTTTAAGGTGTGGTTACTTTAAATTAGGAGTAGTAATTACCATATTTTTGGTTGGTTAGTATGAAAAAGCACTTGTTAAGCAGGTGCTTTTTCTATTTTTCAAGGTTTTATTACTTAGTAAACTTCCTTTTTTATTTTTAACATGTATTTATGATTTCGCACCTTATAGCAATATTACTTTGGCACAATGATTGCTTTATAGTTAATGTAATTATTTACGATGATTATTTTAAGGTGTGGTTACTTTA
>NZ_JBSHNS010000265.1:0-15755 GCF_053601635.1 Pontimicrobium sp. MEBiC01747 | reverse complement strand
TAGCAACTTCTATGTCATCGCCTCGTAAATGAATGATTGGGTAGAGCAAATCGGTTTCTGCAATTTTTTCAGATAATAAATCTTTTAAACCATTTTCGCTAAAATATTTTTCGCCATTAAAAACTATAGTTAATCCTGGATTAAGGTACACATAGTTTTTAAGCATTTTTATAACATACTCACTTCTATATTTATAGTTTTTAAAAATGATTTCATCTGGAATAAAAGAGACTTTTGTCCCCTTTCTTCTACTGGTTTCTTCTAAAAACTCTTGATTTGTTAAGTTTCCTTGTTCAAAATCTGCCGAAGCACTTTTACCATCACGAGACGATTCTACTCTAAAATAAGAGGATAATGCATTAACCGCCTTGGTACCAACACCGTTAAGTCCTACCGATTTTTTAAAGGCTTTGGAGTCGTACTTTCCTCCTGTATTCATTTTAGAAACTACGTCTACAACTTTACCTAATGGAATACCACGCCCATAATCTCTAACGATGACTTTGCTACCTTGCAAAGAGATTTCGATAGTTTTACCTGCCCCCATTACAAACTCATCAATGGAGTTATCTAAAACTTCCTTTAACAGAATGTAAATACCATCATCTGGAGACGATCCATCTCCTAACTTACCAATATACATTCCTGGACGCATACGAATATGTTCTTTCCAATCTAATGAGCGTATATTATCTTCGGTATATTTAGTTTGTTCAGACATAGGATGTGAGTGCAATTTATAGAATAGGATGCTAATATAATATAACCCTGTAAAAAATGAAATAGCAGACACATAAAGTAATTAACAATAAAACGCCAATAGTGTTGAGAACATTGGAGTTAAGCTTGTTTTTTATAAAAAAGAAAAAAATAATTTTAATTACTCTTATTTTCTTTCTTTTTAGAGACTAATAATATTCCAAAAATAACAGTTATTGTTCCTAATATTTGAATACTTGTTAATTGTTCGTTTAAAAAAATAACAGCTAAAATAATTGTAGATATTGGACCTATTCCTGCTATCACAGCAAAATTTGAAGAATTAATTAATTTTATAGAAATAGAAACAAGAAATGAAGGTATTACTGTAGCAAAAATTGCTATGCATACGCCCAAGATATAAACCTGCCAAGGGTAATTAAAAATATCTACTCTAGATACAATACCGTAATGTATAAATACACATATACAAGAAATTAACATTGCATATGCTGTAAAACGCATAACTCCAAATTTAGGTATTAACCAGCCACTACCTACTAAGTATGAGGCATAGGTTAACGCACTAAGCAAAACAAAGAAACCTCCTAAATATGTATCGTTACCTGAGATAGTCACTTCACTACCAAAAGTGATTACTATCCCTAAATAAGTAATAATGATAGCTAATTTCTGGTTTTTAGTAATGCGTTTTTTTAAAAAGAGGTTATTAAAAAATAATACTATTGTTGGGTAAACGAATAGTATAATGCGCTCTAAACTAGCTTTAATGTATGTTAAACCTACAAAATCGAAATAACTTGCTAAATAATAGCCTACAAATCCAAAAAAGACAACCCACAGATAATCCTTTTTAGTGTTTTTTGCTCTCTTTTTTTTGTTTCTATATACATATGCTATTAGTATATAAAATGGAAAAGAAAAAAACATTCTTAATAACAGTGCACTTAAAGCATCAATATTATATTGGTATATAAGCTTCACCATTACAGCTTTAGATGAAAACATTACTATACCTAAAACTCCTAATAAAATACCATAAATAAATTTTCTTTTTGCCTCCATTGTACTAAGGTATATTAGTCAGTTTTCTAGATTTAACCTTGCTAGACATAAATTACAATAGTTAACCTTTACAACTAGTTTCTGCTTCTTGTTTTAACAACTGGTTTCTAGTATTTAATAGTTTTCGCATGTAGCGTTTTAAAAAAAGAATATTTGCTAATTTTCCGAGTATTCCTAATGGGCTTTTAAAATGAAATTTATCTACCATTATCGTTTTTCCACCTTCAGCAGTAAAAATATGCTCATGTTTAAACGATTTAAATACTCCTGAGACCATTTCATCAACAAAATAATTTGAGGGTTCAAATACTGTTATTTTAGACGTTAATTGTTGTTTTATTCCAAAATGAACAGCTTCCCATGTAACCCATTCATTTAACTCAATTAACCCAGTGGTTTTTCCTGCTATTGCTTTTTCTTTTGAATGTTGTAATGACTTTTTATGAAAATCTATATCCCTAGACAAATCAAAACAAGTTTTAACATCTGCTTTTATAACTGTTCTTAGTTCTATTAATGCCATTATCTAATGCGCTAAAGAGAAACAAAAAACGCAATAAAGAATACTACTTTATTGCGTTTTCATTATCTCTATTATTTTAAGATATCTACACATTAAATAAGAAATGCATAACATCTCCATCTTTAACAGTATAACCTTTTCCTTCTACTCTCATTTTCCCCGCTTCTTTTACTTTAGCTTCACTACCATAGTCTACATAATCATTATAAGCAATAACTTCTGCTCTAATAAATCCTTTTTCAAAATCGGTATGGATAACCCCAGCTGCTTGCGGAGCTGTTGCTCCAATATTTACTGTCCAAGCTCTTACTTCTTTTACTCCTGCTGTAAAGTAAGTTTGCTGATTTAATAATTTGTATGCTGAACGAATTAATTTAGCCGATCCTGGTTCTTCTAAACCAATATCTGCCAAAAACATTTGGCGCTCTTCGTAATCGTCTAGTTCATTAATGTCTGCTTCTGTCCCTACTGCAAGTACTAACACTTCTGCATCTTCATCTTTAACGGCATCCCTAACCTGCTCTACATAATCATTTCCTGAAACTGCAGCACCTTCATCTACATTACAAACATACATTACAGGTTTGTCTGTAATTAATTGAGAAGGTTTAACATAATCTCTATACTCATCTTCAGAAAATTCTAAAGCGCGAACAGATTTACCTGCTTCTAAACCTTCTTTTAACTTTAATAAAACAGCCTCTTCTTTTTGAGCATCTTTATTACCTGTCTTCGCTGCACGTTTTACTTTATCTAACTTCTTCTCTACTGTTTCTAGATCTTTAAGCTGAAGTTCTATGTCTATAGTTTCTTTATCACGTATTGGGTCTACGCTACCATCTACGTGCACAATATTATCGTTATTAAAACAACGTAATACATGCAAAATAGCATCTGTCTCACGAATATTAGCTAAGAATTGATTTCCTAAACCTTCTCCTTTACTTGCACCTTTTACTAATCCTGCAATATCAACAATCTCTACTGTTGCTGGTAAAACACGCTCTGGGTTAACTAGTTCTTCTAATTTTTGAAGTCTTGGATCTGGTACATTTACAACACCTACATTAGGTTCTATCGTACAAAAAGGGAAGTTTGCACTTTGTGCTTTTGCATTAGATAAACAATTAAATAATGTTGATTTTCCTACGTTTGGTAAGCCTACAATTCCTGCTTTCATTGAGTAAATATTATTCATTCCCACAACTATGGGAACCTTTTGTTTTTAACGACTGCAAATATACTACTTCTTCTTAGTTTTCTAATAATAAATAATAGATTTTAAAACTTCTCTTTTTTATACAGACAACAACATTTTAATGGAATATCTAAAAAATATGTTAAAATTTATTGAAATCTGTAGTGTTAATTTCAATAATAATTATCAATTTTACTAGTCTAATCAAAAACTCAAAATAGAATGAAAAAACTTAACGCTTTATTATTATTGTTTTTGTGCTCTACATTTGCTTTTGCACAACAATCCATTACGGGGCAAGTTACAGATTCTAATGGAGACGCTTTACCAGGCGTTAACATTATTGAAAAAGGGACTTCTAATGGAACCACATCTGACTTTGATGGGAAATATATTATTAATGCAGACTCTAATGGAACTTTAGTGTTTAGCTATGTTGGCTACGAAACACAAGAGGTAGAAATTAACGGACAATCTACTTTTAATATTACATTATCCGATGGTGAGGCCTTAGATGAAGTTTTACTTGTTGGGTCACGTAGTCCAAAACGAACAGCTACAGATACCGCTGTACCTGTAGACGTATTAGATGTGGCTGAAATAGCTTCTGCTACTGGGAAAGTAGAAGTTAATGATATTTTACAATACGCAGCACCTTCTTTTAATGCTAGTAAACAATCTGGATCTGATGGGGCAGATCATATAGTACCTGCTTCATTAAGAGGTTTGGGACCAGATCAAACTTTAGTATTAATTAATGGAAAAAGAAGACACCAATCGTCTTTAGTTAATATTTTTGGAACTAGAGGTCGTGGAAATTCTGGAACCGATTTAAATGCTATTCCAGCTTCTGCTATTAAAAGAATTGAAGTTTTAAGAGATGGAGCATCGGCACAATACGGATCGGATGCCATAGCAGGTGTTATTAACATTGTTTTAAAAGATAATACAGATGGTTTTACTGGAGGAATTACTTACGGTGCTTATAGTACAGCCATTGGTGATGGATGGGCAGAAGAAACCGGCGAAACTCTTTTTAATGTAGAAGGAGAAAACCGCTTGGATGGTAAAAGCAAAAAGTATGATGGTACCACAGTTAAAATTGATGCTAATTATGGTGCTACTTTAGGTAAAAATGGAGGTTTTATAAACTTTACAACAGAGTTTTTATCTAGAGATAAAACATTAAGACCTGGTTTTTCATGGAGAAAAGGATATGGTAGCGCTGGTGTAGATGGGTTTAACTTTATGGTTAATGCATCTGTTCCTGTAGATGACAATACTGAAGTTTATGCCTTTGGAGGTAGAAACTTTAGAGAAACGGATGCAAATGCGTTTTCTCGTGATAGTTTTGAAGATGGAGATAACCGTTCTGTACCTAGTTTATACCCTAATGGATTCACACCAAGAATAACCTCTAATATTACAGATGCCTCTGTTTCTGCTGGAGTTAGACATACAATGAGTAGTGGATGGAATGTAGATTTTAATAACACGTACGGAAAAAACAATTTCCATTACTATATTAAAAACTCTAATAATGCTTCTTTACAAGACGCTTCTCCTACAGATTTTGATGCTGGTGGACACTTTTTATCTCAAAACACTACAGGTGTAGACTTTAATAAATATCTAGAAGATGTTGCAGCAGGTATGAACATTGCATTTGGTTTAGAATATAGAACAGAAAACTTTGGGATTTTTGCTGGAGAAGTTGCCTCTTATGCGCTTTATGATGAAAACGGAATTCCTATTACAAATCCAGCAACACAAACAGTTGCTACCGACTCTAATGGAGATGAATTACCTGGAGGATCTCAAGGATTCCCTGGTTATAGCCCTTCTAACGAAGTAGATAGAAGTAGAAGTAACTATGGTATTTACTTTGATACAGAACTTAATGTTACTGAAGCTTTTATGTTAGCTGGAGCATTACGCTTTGAAGAGTATAGCGATTTTGGTAGCACTTTTAACTTTAAACTAGCTAGTAGATATAAAGTTAATGATGCCCTTACTTTTAGAGGGTCTATTTCTTCAGGATTTAGAGCTCCTTCTTTAGCACAGTTATACTATAACTTAATCTTTAATAATATTGTTGCAGGAGAATCTGTGCCGTCTTTATTATCTGCTAATAACAGTACGGTTACTAAAGCTTTTGGAATAGGACAATTAACAGAAGAAAAAGCAATAAACGGAAGTATTGGGTTTACCTATAAAAAAGGTGCATTTACTGCTACTGTAGATGCTTATTCTATTAGTGTTGATGATAGAATTATTTTAACAGATAACTTTACAGATCAAGCTATTTTAGGACCATTAGGTGTTGATGCAGCACAGTTTTTTGCTAATGGTGTAGATACTAGAACATCTGGATTAGATATTGTTTTAAATTACGATCTATCTTTAGGAAGCAATGGTAAATTAAGTGCCGCATTAATAGGTAACTTTAATAAATTAGAAATTAAAAATATTAATAATGGTAACCTTAACCAGTTTACATTCTTTGGGCCATTCTCTCAAGCTTATCTAGAAGCAGCTGCTCCAGATCATAAATTTGGTTTAAATTTAAATTATAGCAATTCTAAATTTAATGCAGGATTAGTATTAACTAAGTTTAGTGAAGTTATTTTACAAGATTTCCAATGGGTAGATTCTCCTGCAACTACACAAGCAGAAGCAGATGCTTTATTTCCAGTAGCAACAGATATTTACAAATCTGCAATTACTACAGACATAAATATTGGATACAGCTTCTCAGATAAATTAAAACTTACTATCGGTTCTAATAACTTGTTTAACACCTACCCTACACCTCAATTTGATGGATGGACGGATCAAGGTGGTTTAGCAGATTCTGTACAAATGGGATCAGATGGTAGATATATATTTAGTAGACTAAACTTTAGTTTCTAAAGCCATAATATTATAAACTTAAAAAGCCTGTAAATTATATTTACAGGCTTTTTTTATAATCAAAAGTTAGGAATTTTGTAAATTAAGTTGTTTAACCTATAGAAACGACTGATAATCAATCAACTATTACAATTATTTCTCGTCTCTTTATTAGTTAACCATTAAAACCAATACTATGAAATCTTTTGTAATATCTTGCTTAGCATTATTTTTATTAATCTCATGTTCAGACAATGAAGAAACCTCTTCAACAACAGAAACGTTTGCAGTAGCGGGAAAATTATTAGCTCCAAATAATACAGATCCTATTTTTAACGGTCTTGTCACTGTTAATACAAATACTACAACCATAAAACAAACAAGAACAGATAGTAAAGGGGAATTTTCTTTAAATATTCCTAAAGGAGAATACACAATAACATTATCTAAAGGAAAATTTTCTACTCAAAAAGAAATAACAGTAAATGAAGAAACTCCAGTTACAAATTTTACTTTAGATGTTTTACCCAAAATAGCTGTAGTAACTGGGCATTACGATAAAATTGAAAACATATTATATAATATTGGTTTAGTCAATCCTATCAATGGAGATCCTCTATTTGATATTGTTGAAGGTATTAACCTATCTGGTAAAACTTCAAATCCCCTTAATCATAATCACGGTGCTATCAACACAAATAAAAACGATAATTTAGAACCAAATGTAGATTTCGATTTTGGCGACTTAATTGCCTCCCCAGAGCTTTTAGCAGAATATGATATTATATTTTTAAACTGTGGTTTAAATGAGTCTAAAACAGAGTATAACAACAACATTTTAAACTATGTTACAAATGGTGGTATTTTATATACTACAGATTGGGCTTTTAAATATTTAAACGAAATTACTAATAACAATACAGAATATTTAGAGTTTTATACTCCAGAAAAAAGTGGAGTATCTACAAGTACTGAAGCAGAAATATTAGACCAAGGTGCCATAGCTTGGTTAGAAATTAACTTTGGAATTAGCATAGATAATATGGTTGAAATTGAAGGCTTTTTAAACAGTTGGCAAGTTGTTAATTCTTATAATTCTGACACGGCAGTATCTTGGATAAATGGTCCTGTAGAATATAATGATGAAAACGGAAATGTTATTTCAGAAAATAAAGATCTGGCCTTTACTTTTTTAGTTGGTGATGGTGGAGTATTTTACTCTTCTTTCCACACACATGGAACTGTTGAAGGTTTTACTGACTTAGATAGAGTTATGGAGTTTTTTGTATTTGAATTATCTGATATATAATAAGTTATTAAATAAAAACTACCATAAAAATATGGTAGTTTTTATTTTGCGTTAATAATACTTCTTTTTTAAAACCCGTATAAACACGGATATCAGGTTCTTAAGTAATCTATAATTTAGCCATAATATTAATCTTTAAAACATAATTTATTATGGCAGGAAAAAATTTCACAAACCGATCTAAAAATTACATGAATGTAACCTTATTAATTCGTCAAGGCGAAGACATAAGTAAACCATCCTTAGAACAAACATTTTCTTTAAATGCTGGAGAAAGTAAATTCGTTGAATATGGTAATGCAACCAACATCTATTTAAACGGATTAATTTTAGAATACAAAGATGCAGAAAACCAATCTTTAACAACCGCGAAGCAAGAAGTAATAGCAAGAGGCTCTGCTCCTACTTTCGACTGGGTATTAAATACACATAGTAATATTGTTATTAATAGCGCTAATGGTTTAGACATCTCAGCTAGTAACTAATTAATAAAATTTAGAGCAAAAAAAATCTCAAGTTAACCACTTGAGATTTTTTATATTTAAATAATTGCTAATTATTAGTCTGGGTGCATAAAGCGTTGCTTACCTAATAACACCTCTTCAGTTTCTACATTATCATCATCTGGAACACAACAATCTACAGGACAAACAGCTGCACACTGTGGTTCTTCATGAAACCCTTTACATTCAGTACATTTGTCTGGCACTATATAATATATTTCATCGCTAATAGGTTCTTGTGCTTCATCTGCATCAACAGCTTTTCCATCTGGTAAAACAATATTACCATCTAAACTTGTACCATCCTTATAACGCCAATCGTCTGCTCCTTCATAAATAGCTGTATTTGGACATTCTGGTTCGCATGCCCCACAATTTATACATTCGTCTGTTATAATTATTGCCATAGTAATTTTTATCTTTTGTTTGCTTAAATTTGCAGTTGCAAAAATAACGACAAAACAAGTCTTACGCAAATACGAAATGAATTTACAGCAAAGAATTAACGCTTTTGTAAAATTAGGCGCTTTCATGAATCAATTTTCATCTGAAACATTTCAGAAACAAGAAAACATTCCACACAACGATCTGTTTTTCGACGGATTTAAACATCAACTAAAACTAGCCAATGAGCATAACGGTTGGTTTAGCCCTAAAAATATTCAATTTGCATTAAAAGGCTGGGCTAAGACTTTAAAAAGAGAACAGTTAGAAACATGGCTAAAGCCTTATACTATGGAGATTGTTTCATCTAAACAAATTGCCATTATTATGGCAGGAAACATTCCTTTAGTTGGGTTTCACGATTTTTTAAGTGTACTAATCTCTGGCCACCATGTTTTAGTTAAACAATCCTCTAACGATAAACATTTACTTCCTTTTTTAAGTAAGTATTTAGAATACGTAGAACCTAGTTTTAAGGGCTTAATACATTTTACAGAAGGCAAATTAGAAGGTTTTGATGCAGTAATTGCAACAGGCAGTGATAATACCGCTCGTTATTTTGAATATTATTTTAAAGGAAAACCTTCAATAATTCGTAAAAACAGAAATTCTGTTGCAGTATTAACAGGAGAAGAAAGCGAAACAGAGATGCAAAACCTTTCTGAAGATATTTTTAGGTATTATGGATTGGGTTGCAGAAATGTTTCAAAACTATTTATTCCTAAAAACTATAATTTCGACGCCTTTTTTAAAGCCATGTATCCATGGAATGAAATTATAAATGAAGCAAAATATGCTAATAATTACGATTATAATAAGGCGGTCTATTTAATGAGCGAATTTGATATGCTAGAAAATGGTTTTTTAATGATTAAAGAAGATGCAAGTTATGCCTCGCCCATTGCTACTGTTTTTTATGAATATTATAATTCAAAAACAGAGTTAAAAACAAAACTAAATACAGACGCAAATAAGATACAATGTATTGTTGCTAAAAATTTTGCGGAAAATGAAATACAATTTGGTAATACCCAAAAACCTGAACTTTGGGATTATGCAGATGGAGAAGATATAATTGCATTTCTGTTAAAAATATAGTTGATAATTTATCATTTTAATAACTAAAAAAAGAACATAAATTCTCACCTTTGTAACCATTTTAATAAGTAAAAGTTTTCTCCTTTTAAGAAAGCTAAAATATAATCTTTATGAAATTACACAACTTTAGCGCAGGACCTTGCGTATTACCAAAAGAAGTTATTTTAAAAGCTTCTGAAGCCCTATTAGATTTTGACAATGGATTATCTTTAATTGAAATATCTCACAGAAGTAAGGCTTTTGTAGATGTTATGGAGAAAGCTAGATCCTTAGCCTTAGAGTTATTAGGTTTAGAAGGTAAAGGATACAAAGCTTTATTTTTACAAGGAGGCGCTAGTATGCAGTTTTTACAAGTAGCATTAAACTTATTAGAAAAAAGAGCTGGATATTTAAATACCGGTACTTGGAGCGATAAAGCCATTAAAGAAGCAAAGTTATACGACGATATCTACGAAGTGGCCTCTTCTAAAGATGCAGGTTATAATTATATTCCTAAAGGCTACGATATCCCTTCAGATTACGATTATTTCCACTGTACATCTAACAATACCATATATGGAACACAAATAAAGCAGTTTCCAAAATGCGATATTCCTATGGTATGCGATATGAGTAGCGATATTTTTTCTAGAACATTAGACTTTACTCAATTTGATTTAATCTATGCAGGTGCACAAAAAAACATGGGCCCAGCAGGTACTACCCTTGTTATTGTTAAAGAAGATATTTTAGGTAAAGTTTCTCGTAAAATTCCTTCAATGATGGATTATAAAATTCATATAGGAAAAAGTAGTATGTTTAACACGCCTCCAGTTTTTGCAGTATATACATCTATGCTAACTATGGAATGGCTAAAAAACCTTGGAGGAATAAAAGCTATTGAAGAAGAAAACGAAAAGAAAGCAAGCTTAATGTATTCTGAAATAGATTTAAATCCTTTATTTAAAGGCTATGCAGCAAAAGAAGATCGCTCTAAAATGAATGCAACATTTACATTGTTAAATGAAGACTTAAAAGAAACATTTGATACTATGTGTAAAGACGCTGGTATTAATGGTATTAACGGTCACAGAAGTGTTGGAGGCTATAGAGCTTCTATGTACAATGCATTATCACTAGATAGTGTAAAAGCACTTGTTGAAATAATGAGTGAATTAGAAAGTAAAGCGTAATAGCAGTTAAAATATAATAATTAAAAGATTTCCATATAAATGGAAATGAAAAATAAATTTTTAATGAAAGTATTAGCAAACGATGGTGTTTCTCAAAGTGGAATTAACGCATTAGAAGCCGCAGGATTTGAAGTATTAACAACAACAGTTGCACAAGAACAATTAGTTAACTATATCAATGAAAATGCTATAGTTGTACTTTTAGTGCGTAGTGCTACAAAAGTAAGACAAGACCTTATAGACGCCTGCCCTAGCCTAAAAATTATTGGCCGCGGTGGTGTTGGTATGGATAATATAGATGTAGAATACGCTCGTGAAAAAGGATTGCACGTTATTAATACACCCGCTGCATCCTCTCAATCTGTAGCAGAACTAGTATTTGCCCACTTGTATGGAGGTGTTCGTTTTTTACACGACTCTAATAGAAATATGCCTTTAGATGGAGATACTCAGTTTAAAAAACTAAAAAAGAATTATGCCAAAGGTATAGAGCTTCGTGGGAAAACTATAGGTATCATTGGGTTTGGTCGTATTGGACAAGAAGTAGCTAAAATTGCACTTGGTGTAGGGATGAAAGTCATTGCTAGTGATAAATTTCTAGACAAAGCAGACGTAAAAATAGAGTTTTTCGACGGACAATCTGTTAACTTTACTATTGAAACGCAATCTATGGAATCGGTATTAAAAGAAGCCGATTTTATTACACTACATGTTCCTGCACAAAAAGATTATGTTATTGGAGAAAGTGAATTTAAGTTAATGAAGGATGGTGTTGGCTTAATCAATGCTGCTCGTGGAGGTGTTGTAAACGAAGTAGAATTAGTAAAAGCATTAGAAAGTGGTAAAGTATCATTTGCAGGTTTAGATACCTTCCAAGATGAACCAAAACCGGCGGTTCAATTATTAATGAATGGCAGAATTTCTTTAACACCACATATTGGTGCAGCAACTAATGAAGCGCAAGATAGAATTGGTACTGAATTGGCTACACAAATAAAAAACATACTGATTAACGAATAAAACAGTCGTTTTATCGATGTTTTTGTAAAAAAAATAAAAACATAAAGCCTCAACATAGTGTTGAGGCTTTTTTTATGTAATTTACATATCCAAATTTATTAACAATAAAAACAATTTATAATGTCAGGAATTTTAGACTTATTAAACTCAGACTTAGGAAAATCAATTATAAGTGGTGTTGCTGGATCTACAGGTAACGATCAATCAAAAACAGGAGATGTATTAACAATGGCTTTGCCAGTATTAATGAAAGCTATGCAAAGAAACGCATCTACTCCACAAGGAGCAGAAGGTTTAATGGGAGCTATACAAAACAAACATGATGGTAGTATTTTAGATAACTTAGGAGGTCTTTTTGCTGGCGGTGTAGGTGAAGAAGTAAAAACAGATGGAAGCAAAATTTTAGGTCATATTTTAGGAGGTAAACAATCTGGTGTAGAATCTGTAATTGGACAAAAAGCTGGAATAGATGCGGGATCTGTTGGAGATATACTAAAAGTAGCAGCTCCTATTTTAATGGGAGTTTTAGGAAAACAAGCACAACAAAATAACGTTAGTTCTTCTAATGGAATTGGAGACTTATTAGGTGGATTACTTGGTGGTTCTAGTACTAACCAAGAACAAAGCTTTTTAGAAAAAATACTAGATGCAGATGGAGATGGTAGTGTTGTAGATGATGTTGCAGGTATGCTATTAGGAGGCGACAAGAAAAAAGGAGGCCTTGGAGGCTTACTAGGTGGACTTTTTGGAGGAAAATAAACCAGCAAAAACATGTAATATATAAAAATAAGGTTGCTAATATTAGCAACCTTATTTTTATTTTAACACAACTACATGAGTAATTTTTGTATTTTTATTTAATAAAGGGCTGTTTATACTATCATAAAAAAAGAAAATGAAAAACATACTATTAATACTTGTAATTGTTTGTATAGCATTTAGTTGTAACTCTACAAAAAAAACAACACAAAGTAATGCTATTGCTAATGAAAAGGCTACAGCAGAGCTCAGTGACACTTTACGTATTTCTAATGACTCTTTAGAATACGATGTTATTATAATAGAGCCAGGTTTTAATACTTGGTTAGTCTCACAAGCAAAACCAGAAGGGTTTTATACACAAAGCTTTTTAGAAGCTAGAAATATACGCTATGTAGCAGAATGGAACAGACGCGTACTACTACCTAATCTTTACAATTCTAACCTTTACGAATTACAAATAGACTATCAACAAGGTATAGACTATGGTTATGATGTAAATTATAAACTGTATAATTACTTTATTTACTTTCAAAATAATTACAATCAGAATCTATTAGGAGGTAGAGTTCCTATAAATTAAATTATCTTTGTCGCTTCAAAATTACGTTTATGGAGCAATTTAAAAACCGTTGGCAAATTAAAGAAAATTGGCAATTATTATTTCCATTTTTAGGTCTTGTAGGAACATTTTATTCTGCGTATAAGCTCGCTTTAGTATTTACCAGAACATACCCATTAGTACTTACAATTGTAACAACTTTAGTTATTAGTTTTTTACTTATTCGCTTCTTTTTGTACCTATTTAAGAAATTAGAAAAAAAGTGGGTAGTAGAACATAAATGGGAAATGATCCGCATTTTTATTGTATTTGCAATTACTGGTTCTTCCTCTGTTTTTATAGGGCGTCCTATAATAAAGTTCTTAGGAATCACTAAAGACAACCTAAATGTACTTATCTATTGGATTTTATATATTATTATTGGACTCATCTTCTACCAAATATTATTAGTAACCTTTGGTTGGTTATTTGGACAATTTCAATTCTTTTGGGCATTCGAGAAGAAAATGCTTCGCAGATTTGGATTAGGACGATTTTTAAAATAATCTAAAACTTAAAAAACTGTTATAAAAGGGATTATACTTTAACATAAGGCATAACATGAGTATAATCTATAAAATAGAGCATGCAGAGATTTTATTTTTATTAAAAAAGAGCTTTCCAAAGAAATAGAATTTAAAACTTGCCCTCAAATTTCATAATTTATGCGTTTCTTGACATAGAAAACTAAATTTTACTATTATATAGTACACAAGTAATGGATTTTATAAAAACTGAAGAGACTAGTATAATTACCAAATACAGAAAAGAATTATATACTACATTTATTACAGCAATAGATGGTATGTGGGAATCTCGCTATATAGCAAACGCTTCGAATTATTTAATAAATATTAAAGCAAATACTATCGGGTATTGTTGTATTAATTCTGAAAACACACTTTTACAAGTATATGTAAAACCAGAGTATCGCTTTCTCATGCAAGATGTTATTTCTAAATTAATAGACTTAAAGTTAATAGCAACTGCCAGTTTAAGCTCTATAGAACCTATTGCATTCAATATTAGTTTAGCCCTTTCTAAAACAGTAACAGAAAACACTTATTGTTTTCAGTATATAATACCTAATAATTTAGAGTGTAATTCTAATTTATTATTAGCCAATAAAGACAATATAAAAGATATAAAAATGTTTCTTTTAAATCAAATAGGTTTTATAGACAATATTGGTTATACCGAAAATTTAATACAACGTAACGCTTTATATTATATACAAGAGAATGATACTATCATTGCCACTGGCGAATATAGGCAGAGTACCTCTCAACCAAATATTGTAGATTTAGGAGTGATAGTAAATAAAGATTACAGAAAAAGAGGAATAGCAGCTAACATACTTAAAACTCTTGCTAAAAAAGCTGTAGAAAACAATAAAACGCCTATTTGTTCTACAACTCTAGATAATATTGCTTCTAAAAAAGCAATTGAAAAAGCAGGTTTTTACTGTTCTCATATTATTTTCGATATGGCATTTTAAAAACAGTTTTAGTATTTTTAATTTATAAAAACTAAAACATGAATACTAAACTATTATTATTACATGGTGCTTTAGGCTCTAAAGAACAACTAAAAAAATTAAAAAATAGTCTATCTTCTAATTTTGAAGTATACGATTTAGATTTTGAAGGCCATGGTGTAAACAAATCTAATGCAGCCTTCTCTATAGACTTATTTACAGATAATGTTATTCAATTTTTAAATGAACATAAAATAGAATGCATCTCTATTTTTGGTTATAGTATGGGTGGTTATGTTGCTTTAAATTTAGCAAACAAGAAACCAGAACTAGTAAGTAAAATAGTAACTTTTGGCACAAAGTTTAACTGGACAAAGGAAACTGCCGAACAAGAAGCAAAAATGCTAAACCCAGATAAAATTGAAGAAAAGGTACCAAGTTTTGCAAATAGTTTAAGTAATATACATGGTTTTAACTGGAAAACTGTAATGAGTAAAACTGCCCAGATGATGTTAGGTTTGGGAATTAATAAAATACTTACAGAAAAAATATTACAATCTATAAAACACAAAACTCTTATAACTATTGGAGATAAAGATAAAATGGTAAGTCTAGAAGAGTCTCAAAAAAGTGCTACTCTACTACCAAATGGTACATTACAAATTATAGAAAATTTTCCACATCAAATAGAAAAAATAGATATAGAAAACCTTACTAAAATAATTACAGGCTTTATAACCCCATAAAAATATGTACATTAGTATTAAGTAATACTAACAAATGAGTAATACAAATATAGAAATACACGAAACAGCATTTGCTACAGCTACACTTAGGTCACACCACGAAGATTTAAGTGGTGATTATTATGCAAAGCTATGGAATAATAACAAAACTAATATATGGCTTAAAGATTACTTAAGTAACGTTTCTACTGAAGATGTCTATACACATTGCTTAAGAAATAGGTATTT
>NZ_JBSHNS010000264.1:0-7297 GCF_053601635.1 Pontimicrobium sp. MEBiC01747 | reverse complement strand
AGCCCACATAGTAAAAATAAAATTACATTTTATAAACAGAAATCTGCATTTTATAAAAAACGAAAACAAATGGATTCTGCTAATTTTTGGCTGAATGAAACGTTTAAAACACATAATGAAATAGAAGAATTTAATAAAGCTAGAGTAATAAAAACAAACGAATTAATTTTAGAAATTAATAAAAAGGATAAAGAGATTGAAGCTTTTAAAATAGAAGTTAAAAACAATGAGTTACTACAAAAAAATAAACAACAAAAAAGACTCTTTGTGTTTTTATTTATACTATCAATATTATTACTAATAAGTATATATGGTGTTTATAGAATAAAGAAAGACAAAAAAATATTATTAAGTAAGAATACAGAAATACAGAATAAAAATAAAGAAATTGAGAAGGCACTTATTGAAAAAGAAATATTATTAAAAGAAGTGCACCATAGAGTTAAAAATAATTTGCAAATAATATCGGGATTATTAGAACTGCAGAATATAAAGGTGGATGATCAAGAAATAAAAATAGCTCTAGAAGAAGGTAAAAATAGAATTCAGTCGATAGCACTTATACATAAAATGATGTATCAATCTGATGCAATCAGTAAAATTGAAATGCAAGAGTACCTTGAAGAGCTGGTAGCCATGTTAAAAGTTTCTTATGAAAACCCTCAAAAACCGATAGATATTATTATAAATGTAGAAAAAATAAGTATTGATATCGCTAAAGCAGTGCCAATAAGTTTAATTATTAATGAGGCGACTTGTAATGTCTATAAACATGCTTTTACAACTGAAACCGAAAGAAGGTTAGAGGTTGTATTAAAACAAACAAGTAGTAACAATGAACTTATATTAGAAATAAAAGATAATGGTAGAGGTTTACCCCAAAATTATAGTTTAGAAAACTCAAAAACTATAGGTTTCGATTTAATTAAAGGGCTAACTAGACAGCTAAAAGGAAACTTAGTGGTTAAGAATAGCAATGGATTAACTATACAAATACAATTTAAATGAGCAAAGATGTAAAGGTATTAATAGTAGAAGATGAGTATATTACTGCCAAATTAATTGCAGAGTATTTAGAAAAAAACAATTATTCAATTGTTGGCATAGCAGTTTCTACAGAAGAAGCTTTACAATATTTAAAAGAAGACATTCATTTAGTAATATTAGACATTAATTTAAATGAAGAAAGAGATGGGATATGGTTGGCGAATTATATAAATATTAATTATAACATTCCTTTTGTATTTTTAACGGCATATTCAGACAAGTCTACCATTTCTAAAGCAATAGAAACAGACCCTTACAACTATTTAATTAAACCTTTTCAAAAACCAGAATTATTTTCTGCGATAGAATTGGCGTTACATAAACATGAAAAGAAAGCAAAAGCAAATAAAAAAGGGACGCTATTATTAAAAAACATAGACAAATTCGATCAAGTTAGTATAGATTCAATATTATTTATAGAATCCAGAAAAAACTATTTATTTATATACACAAAAGATAGAGAGTATAAATATAGAGCTACAATTAAAGAATTTATTAACCAATTAACAGAAGCTTTCGTACAAGTGCATAGAGGTTTTATTGTAAACATTCATGCCATAGAATCCATGGATAAAACGAAGCATACTATTTATATTAAAAATTATACTATACCAGTCTCTAATTCTTTCAAAAGGAGTTTGTTAGAAAAAATAAAAATATTTAAATATCCCTAAAATAAGTCCTTTTGTCCCACAAATTGTATTCTTTTGGGATAAGAAAGCATATTTGTGAAACACAACTTCCCATACAAATATGAAAAATGCAAGCTTACTGTTAATAAAAGCAGTACTTTTATTTAATTCTTTTGTGGTGTTCTCCCAAGTTGGTATAGGAACCACAACACCTGATGCTAGTTCAGCATTAGATATAGAATCTACAACTTCAGGATTATTAATTCCAAGGTTAACACAAGCACAACGAGATGCAATTACAACTCCAGCCACTGGATTATTAGTTTTTCAAACAAATAATACACCAGGGTTTTATTATTACGATGGCTCGGTATGGCAACCTTTTGGAGGTGCAGCAGATAGTGATTGGACAATTAGTGGTAATGATATGTATAATGCTAACTCAGGTAATGTAGGTATTGGCACAACAAACCCAACAACTAAATTACATATAGAAAATACGAGTTCAGCCACTACAATTTTAAATCAAGATTTTGAGATAGCACTAGCACCACTAACTACAAGTGGAGATGCAAATTGGTTTACACAAACAACAAGTACAAATACAGGAACTCAGGCAGCAGAATCTGGTGATATTGCAGATAACCAAGAGTCAATTATGGAATACTCAGCAACAATACCTGCTAATGGAGCTACACTTAGTTTTTATTACGAGGTGAGTTCTGAAGCATCATTTGACTTTTTAGAATTTTCTGTAGATGGAACTGTTATAGACTCTTGGTCTGGTACAATACCATGGACAAATTATACTTATAATTTTGGAAGTGCAGGAACACATACATTACGTTGGAGGTATTTTAAAGATTCTTCTGCAGATGGCGGTAGCGATATTGCTAGAGTAGATGATATTACATTAATATCTAGTGGAGAAGCAGCCATAAGAATAATAGACGGAAACCAATCTTTAGGAAAAGTATTAACGAGTGATGCTAATGGTAATGGAAGATGGACAACATTAACAAGTAACGAAATTTCAGATATTCCAAATATTGCAACAATAGATACCATGGAAATCCCTATTTGCAATTCTAATTCGGTAGGATCTACAGGTACCTTTAACACCACTATAAAAGGTGTGGCTACTACAGTAACTTGGGAGGTACTTCAGCAACAAACTACAGCTGGGCAAACAGCAACCATTAGTGGGCAAGATGTGCTAGTAGCACCTTTTTTGCCAGAACGCTTACAAGTTAGATATAGCTTTTCACCTAATTTACCTTTTAACCCAGGTGGAATTATTTTCTCTGCTAATAATAATAGTTCATTCCCAGACACCTTCAGTTTAAATTATGCAAGTAAATCTCAAGCAGCTATAGTTATGAATATAACAAGAACAGATACTTATGGAGATACTACAGCAAATTGTTGGGCAGGTCAATTCTATTTTGATATATTTATGACAGAAAATTAAATATTACAATATCCCCGAATACTATAGAAAAGGTCTCATTTATATTGAAACCTTTTTTTATTTTATGACATCGTGTCAGTTCTTTTTCGTTGGCACAATCATTGACTTATAGTAATCGTATTTAAAAATAATATTGAACACAAAAAAATAAAATTATATACTATTATGAGTAAAATTATAGGAATCGATTTAGGAACAACCAACTCTTGTGTTTCTGTAATGGAAGGTAACGAGCCAGTTGTAATTCCTAATGCAGAAGGTAAACGTACAACACCTTCAGTTATCGCTTTTGTTGAAGGCGGAGAAATAAAGGTTGGAGATCCTGCAAAAAGACAAGCAGTAACAAATCCAACAAAAACAGTTTATTCTATTAAACGTTTTATGGGTAATAAATATTCTGAATCTAAAAAAGAAGCAGAACGTGTACCTTATAAAGTAGTAAAAGGAGATAACGATACACCACGTGTAGATATAGATGGTCGTTTATATACACCACAAGAATTATCTGCTATGGTACTTCAAAAAATGAAAAAAACAGCTGAAGATTATTTAGGAACTTCAGTAGCAGAAGCAGTAATTACAGTACCAGCATACTTTAACGATGCTCAACGTCAAGCAACTAAAGAAGCAGGAGAAATAGCAGGATTAAAAGTTCGTCGTATTATTAACGAGCCTACAGCTGCGGCTTTAGCGTATGGATTAGACAAAAAAGGATCTGATCAAAAAATTGTAGTATTCGATTTTGGAGGTGGTACACATGATGTTTCTATCCTAGAATTAGGAGACGGAGTATTTGAAGTATTATCTACAGATGGAGATACACACTTAGGAGGAGATGACGTAGATGAAAAAATCATTAACTGGTTAGCAGATGAATTTAATGCAGAAGAAGGTATGGATTTACGTAAAGATCCTATGTCTTTACAGCGTTTAAAAGAAGCTGCAGAAAAAGCTAAGATTGAATTATCTTCTTCAGAGCAAACAGAAATAAACTTACCATATATTACAGCAACAGCAAGTGGCCCAAAACACTTAGTACGTACATTAACAAGAGCTAAATTCGAGCAATTAATAGACGATTTAGTAAAAAGAACAATAGAGCCTTGCCAATCTGCATTAAAAGCAGCCGGATTATCTAAAAGCGATATTGATGAAGTAATATTAGTAGGTGGTTCTACACGTATCCCAGCGGTACAAAAAGCAGTAGAAGCATTCTTTGGAAAAGCACCAAGTAAAGGCGTTAACCCAGATGAGGTTGTATCTCTAGGAGCTGGAATACAAGGAGGTGTTTTAACAGGAGATGTTAAAGATGTATTATTATTAGATGTTACACCTTTATCTTTAGGAATTGAAACAATGGGTAACGTAATGACGAAGCTTATTGAAGCAAATACAACAATTCCAACTAAAAAATCTCAAGTATTCTCAACAGCAGCAGATAATCAACCATCTGTAGAAATCCATGTATTACAAGGAGAGCGTGCTATGGCAGGAGATAACAAAACAATTGGACGTTTCCACTTAGATGGTATTCCACCAGCACAAAGAGGAGTACCTCAAATTGAAGTAACTTTCGATATTGATGCTAACGGTATCATTAAAGTATCTGCTACAGATAAAGCAACAGGAAAATCACAAGACATTCGTATAGAAGCCTCTTCTGGTTTAACTGAAGACGAAATCCAGAAAATGAAAGCAGATGCAGAAGCAAATGCAGAAGCAGATGCAAAAGCAGCAGAAAATGCTAAGAAATTGAATGAAGCAGATTCTATGATTTTCCAAACGGAAAAGCAATTAAAAGAATTTGGTGATAAATTATCTGATGATAAAAAGAAGCCAATTGAAGAAGCTTTAGAAGAACTTAAAAAAGCATTTGAAACTAAAGATTTAGCAGTTATCGACCCAGCATTAGAGAAAATAAATGAAGCTTGGAAAGTAGCTAGCGAAGAAATGTACAAAGCACAACAAGAAGCTCAAGGAGGCGCTCCAGGACCAGATGCTAATGCCGGTGCAGAACCAGCACAAGCAGAAGGAGACAATGTTGAAGATGTAGATTTTGAAGAAGTAAAATAAAAAATAAGTGTTTTCATATAAAAAACGCAATCATTAGTTTGATTGCGTTTTTTTGTGAAGCATAATTTTATTATGCTTGCATAGTAAAATTATAACTATATTTGTAAGACAAACGATTAAAAAACTATGAATACTAAGCTAACACAACTTCTAAATATTAAATATCCAATAATACAAGCTCCAATGTTTTTGGTATCTAACGTTGCTATGGTAACAGAAGCTATGAAAGGAGGTATTGCTGGTTGTATTCCTGCATTAAATTACAGAACTTTAGAAGAGTTAAGAGCAGCTATTAAAGAATTAAAAGCAAATAAAGTTGAAGGCGGTTCGTTTGGATTTAATTTAATTGTAAATAAATCAAACATAAAATATAAAGAGCAATTGCGAGTATTATGCGAAGAAGGGTGCGATTTTATTATTACCTCTTTAGGAAGCCCAGAAGAAACCATTAATCAAGCACATAAAGCAGGAATAAAAGTGTTTTGTGATGTTACAGACTTACGCTTTGCAAAAAAAGTAGAACAATTAGGAGCAGATGCAGCCATTGCTGTAAATAATGAAGCAGGAGGACATCGTGGTAACCTATCGCCAGAAGAATTAACAAACATGTTAAGCACTAGCTTAAATATTCCAGTAATATCTGCAGGAGGTGTTGGTTGTAGAGCAGATATAGATAAAATGCTTAGCTACGGAGCAGAAGGCGTATCTGTAGGAAGCCCATTTATAGCCTCTATAGAAGCAGGAGTAACAGAAGAGTATAAGCAAGCTTGTGTAGACTACGGAGCCAAAGATATAATCATGACAGAACGTATCTCTGGAACGCCATGTACAGTTATTAATACACCTTATGTACAGAAAATAGGAACCAAACAAACTTGGATAGAAAACCTATTAAATAAAAATAGAAAATTGAAGAAATGGGTGAAAATGATTCGCTTTTCCATAGGTATGAAAGCCACAGAAAAAGCAGCCAAAAAAGCCACTTATAAAACAGTTTGGGTAGCAGGGCCAAGTATAGAACATACTAAAGCTATTTTACCTGTAAAGGATATTGTTGAGAAGTTAGTTAATTAAACTATTAAAAACAGAATAAATATAAAGCCCAAATATTAAACTAATATTTGGGCTTTATTAATATAATTAATAAATGAGCTATTAATTTTTTATAAACTTTTTTGTTTCTATTATAGAGTCATTATTAAAGAATTTTATAATGTAAATACCCTTTTTTAATGCAGATATATTTAGTTTTTTACTATCAGATTTTAGTATCAAATCACCTCTCAGGCTATAAATATTTACACGATTAAAAGCGGTTGTTGCAGTTATATTTATAACATCTGTAGCTGGGTTGGGGTATATTTTAATACTTGTATTTTCTTTTATGGGCGTTGAGTTTAAAGCTAGTCTTCTCCTGTAAGTAACAGAAGTAGTTTTTACAGTAGAACAACCAGTATTTAAATTAGTTACTCTTACAGTATAAGGATAAGAACCTTCTTGACTTTTATAAACAGTAATTTGATTAGTAGTACTAATTACAGGAGTATTCGTCGATGTGCCTTCATACCATTGATAAGAGTAACTTCCATTTGGTAAACCAGTAACAGTCTTCGTTGCAGAAAAACCACCATTAATATCAATCCAGTTAATACCACCACTAAAACCATAAGTTGGTCCACTTACTATAACTCTCATTGTTCTAGATACCCATTGATTAGTAGGGCCAGAATTAAAAGAGTATTTAACACGATATTCTACAGGATCTCCATTTGGAGATGAAAAAGAAAAACCATCTTGAGCGTATAGTTGAGATACATTAATAGGAGAAAATGGCAAACCATATATAGTATGTGTAGACCAATTAGAAGTACTTCCATTAGCATTTACTCTATTAATTTGAATATAAAATCTAAGGTGGTGGTGAGTATCAACAGATTTAGAAGCATCTAAAATAACATCTTCACCATCGCAAATATTGATTCCAATGTTAGTATTAGAATCCTGACCATTTAAAACCATAGACATATGAGTTTGTGCTAGAGTTCCACTCATACTAACATTATCTATATAAAAG
>NZ_JBSHNS010000263.1:0-21104 GCF_053601635.1 Pontimicrobium sp. MEBiC01747 | reverse complement strand
TAATACTGAAAATTCAATACATGCAAAAACTAAATTTAAACGTCGTTTTAATAGTCGTTTTAAACTTAATTTTGGAGTAGAATATTTCGCAACAAAATTTAATGAAGATTTTACTAATGCAGCTGTTACACCTTTAAATTATGGTTATAATAATAACATTACAGCGGCCTTTGCAGAAGCCGATGTGTTTTTCTCTAAAAAACTAGCCTTAAAAGCAGGATTAAGAACAGAGTATAGCGAATTATTTAAAGAAGCAACACTATCTCCAAGGCTTTCCTTGGCTTACAAAACAAGTGGAAAAGGACAATTATCTTTTGCTTATGGCGATTTTTACCAGAACCCTAATGCCGACGTTTTAAAATTTAATCAAGACTTAACAGCGCAAAAAACACAACATTATATTTTAAATTACCAGTTAAATAACGATGGTAAAATATTTAGAGCAGAAGCCTATTATAAAAACTATAATAATCTAGTGAAGTACGATACCGAATTTACACAATTAGATAGTGATTTTAACAGTAACGGAAGTGCTTTTGCTAAGGGATTAGACCTGTTTTGGAGAGACAGTAAAAGTATAAAAAATGTAGATTATTGGTTAAGTTACTCGTATCTAGATACAGAACGCGACTATAGAAATTACCCAGTAGCAGCACAACCCAATTTTGCAAATACACATAATTTATCTGTAGTAGGAAAATATTGGGTAGACCAATGGAAAAGCCAAATAGGACTAAGTTATACTTATGCGTCAGGCAGAACGTATACAGACCCTAACCAAGTAGGTTTTTTAAATGCAAAAACTAAAAGTTTTAATAGTTTAAGTGTAAACTGGGCCTATTTATTAACCCAACAAAAAATACTGTATTTCTCTGTAAATAATGTATTAGGTATTAAAAATATAAATGGATACCAATATGCAGCCACACCCGATATAAATAATAACTTCTCTAGGCGTGCTTTACGTCCAGCACTAGACCAATTTTTCTTTGTAGGTTTCTTTTGGACTATTAGCGAAAAGGGTAACGATAACCAATTAAATAATTTATAAAAATAGAATTTGCTTGATTTGTAACTCCTTAAAAAATAGTTAATTACAATTAATTTAAAGTAAGGTTTTCCCTTACTTTAAATATGCTTAATGGTTATTTGGTTAGAAAGTTTTATCTGTAGTTTTGACTTAATTGCTCGTTTAGAGTAGTATAGCGTAAGTCGAAAAGCTATAATAGAGTAGACATAATTAATTAAATATTCATTATCATGAAAATTGAAAGATTATCATCGACATTAGGAGCTAGCGACAAATTTATGGTTGCAGCTGGATGTAACTGTAACTGTTGTTGCTGTTGTAACTTTAGTATCTTCTCTGCAGAAGCATCACTCTAAAGTATTGTTAAGTCTGTGTATAATTATGTACACAGACTTTTTTATTCACTAAAACTATAAATTAAGAAAAATATATGCTCAGTAATTATGATATTTTCGAAGATAAAGAGAATAATGTTTATCAAATAAGAACTAAGGGAGATGTCTTTTTAGTTCGTTTTGAAGGAGACGAGAAAAAAGAAATTTTCCTTCATATTATAAAAATCACTAGAGAGAAAAACTACTCGTTTAAAGATTTAATGAAAGCTTTAAAAAGTAAGTTTGAAGAATCTAAAGTAATGCCTGTAATTAACGAATTAAAGGAAAGTGGTATTTTCAATGACTACTACACTAATCCTAAAAAAGATGTTAAAGGTTTAGCATTAGGATTACTAGGTAAACAAGATTTTTCTAGATTAAAAACAGAGAAAACGTTAGAGGTAATAGGCTCTGGAGAACTCTTTGACGCCTTTAAAAAAATCACTAATAAAGGTGATTTTGGTTCTCTTAATTTTACTAAAATTGGAAATAAAAATAATGAAGCACTACTAGAAAAGGCGTTTAAACGGTCAGACTTGGTTATTGTAGAAAACAACCGATGGAACCCTAATTTTTTAGAAAAAGTAAACCAAATAGCATTAATACAAAATAAACCTTGGATGCTAGTTCGAGGAATGTGGAGAGGTTATGGAAGTATAGGCCCTCTATTTTACGGTAAAGAAACGGGCTGTTACGAGTGTTTGTCAGCGAGAGTAAAAAGTAATATAGAACATTTACAATATTTCTTAGCATACGAGAAGCATTTAAAAGAAGAAGATAAATCTGCACAACCAGATTGGGCTCCAACAGGTTTTCATGAAATTATAGCATCGGCAGCAATATTCGATGGTCTAAAGTTTTTAACAGAGTGGGACGTGCCAGAAACGTACAATAACATTGTAAATTTTTTACCGTCGTTAACAACAGAGAAGCATAAATTATTAAAGAATCCTCTGTGTGGCACTTGTAAACCAGAATTGGAATACAACCTATCGCCATGGATAGCCAATATTGCTTTAAAATAATTAAAAACCACTTCTATATATGTATACACCTCAAACTTTAGATAAGTGTTCTTGTATAATTTCAGATGAAACAGGCATATTAAAAAGAGTTTCTCGATTACCAATTCAGAATGGAGATCCTAAACTAATAGCTTTTGGAGTTATACCATCAGAAACATCTATGCTAGGTACAACCTCATTTCCTGGACGAGGAAGTGGTTGTGCATATTCTTGGGAAGGCGCTATGCTTACCACATTGGGTGAAATTTCAGAACGTTACGCACCTGTATTTTACAAAAAAGACGAATTTATAAAAACTACATATAACGATTTAAATGTAGGAAAGAAGATACATCCTTCAGAATATGCCATATACCACGAAAACCAGCATATTCTATATCAAAAAAATGAATTACCAATAAAACCTCTAACCGAAGATTTAGAGCTGCATTGGGTAAAATGTACCGATCTTACAGATGGTGAAGAAGCATGTATTCCTGCAACATTAGTGTATATGCCCTTCTTTGAAGACCCGTATTATATTATGTTTAACACCTCTACAGGGTTAGCAGCGCATTCCAATTTCTATAAAGCGGTTTTAGGAGGCATGTACGAATGTATAGAGCGAGACTCATTTGTAATTACATGGTCTCACCATTTAGATGTGCCTAAGATTAGGATTACTCAAGAAATGCAAGACTACATAGACCAATATTATCCTAAAAACTTTAAATTTCATTTACTAGACGTCACACTAGATTTAGAAAAACCATCAGTATTTGGTTTTTGTGTAGGAGAAAGCGATTATGGTAAGTTTATAACTGTGGGCTCTTCAACTAGAGGAACATATGCAGAAGCCATTAAAAAAGTAATCATGGAGTGCGGACAAGCCGTTTCGTACTTACGACATACTTTTAATAAAAATCCAGATTGGAATAAAGAAAAAATGGATTTAAGAGATTTTGAAGACCATTCGCTCTATTATAATGTCCATAAAGAAGAAATGAAAGTATTCGATAAATGGATAGATAAGGAGCCAAATAAAGAAATCGATTTTAATGAAGTAAGGCAAACTACAGATATAGAAGAAATACAAAGTATGCTTAAAGTCTTTAAAAAGAAAGGCTATAATGTACTCTTTAAAGATGTAACCACAGTAGATGTTAATCAAGCAGGTTTTTATTCTATAAAAATATATATTCCTCAGTTAGTACAAATGGCAGGTGGTTACCCTTTCTATTTTTGGGGAGGCAAACGTTTGTACGAAGTACCACCAGCATTAGGTTATCCCGCAAGAACATACGAAGAAATTTCACGTTATCCTTATCCTTTTCCATAAACTAAAAACGACATTAGATGAATATTGAAAATATAAAAAGAAAATACGACCGCTTAGATATGGAAATGACGAGTGTGCACACTCTAGGAAATACCATGGCTATGCTTTACCATGAGAATTCTAAAGTAAACAAGATAATAGCTAGAAAGCAGATTTCTCAAATAAGTATGTTCGAGAATCCTTATGTGGTAGCAAAATCTAGTCAGCCCTATAAAAACTATTATCAAATAGAAACTCATGATTTAGAAGACTATGCTATACAGGGCGAAAAATCAGATTTTTATAAAACGATAGAAAATCGCCACAGTGGAAGAAACTTTGATGGAGACTATAAAATCTCGCTATTCGAGTTGCATAAAATACTGTTTTACTCTTATGGTATTTCAAAAACAAGTCAAGTTAGCGAAACAGTAAATTGGTCGTTTAGGCATGTACCTTCAGCTGGGGGATTATATCCTCTAGAATTATATGTAGTAATACTAAATGGAGATATACGCAAAGGACTATACCATTATAGCCCAATTAAAAATGCACTATCCTTAATTAAAGAAGGTGATTTTACAGATTATTTAGCAGACTATTCAGGATCTAAACCCTGGGTAGATATAGAAAATGCATCTTGTGTAGTATTAACAACATCTGTATTTGAAAGGCAGATGATTAAATACGGTGAGCGTGCCTATAGATTTATATTAATGGAAACGGGTTTTGTAGCACAGAACATTAATCTTGTTTGCGAACATATCAATTTAGCCTCCTGTATGGTTGGGTTTTATTACGATGATAAAATAAATGAATTACTAGAAGTTAATGGCGTGGGGGAAACCATTCAGAATATTCTAGTAATTGGTAAAGAAAAAGTAGAAGAAGTAAAACAAAAAGAGACAGAATAATAAAATAGACTTTATAACTATATGGATGTAATAACTATTTCAGATTTACATTATACTATTGAAAAAAAAGAGATTCTAAGTGGAATAAATTTTAGTATACAAGAAAACGAAAAAGTAGCCTTATTAGGTAGCAACGGTTCTGGAAAAAGTACGATTATAGATATTATAGCAGATAATTTTTCGCCAACCTCTGGAGAAGTAAAAGTCTATAATAACACGTTTAAAAAACGTAAAAAAGACATTGGTGTTTTATATGATAATAGTCCTTTTTTCCCAGCGTTAAAAGTTAAAGAACTTATTTCGTTTGCAACAGATATTCATGAAATAAAAGAAGAAAACAGTGTTGTAAATCAGTTAAAAGAAAGCTTAGGTATAGAGAAAATTAATAACAGTCTTTTTTATGCTTTGTCTAAAGGCGAGCGCAAAAAAGTAGGTATTATATTGTCTTTAATACACTCGCCATCACTATTTATTGCAGACGAACCCACTTCTTTTTTAGACCCTTCCATGCGGAGTAAATACTGGAAGATTTTATTTAACAGAAAAGATTTAACAGTATTATTTACCACCCATATTTGGGAAGAAGCTGAGCAGTACGCAGATAAAGTAATTTTTATAAGCGAAGGAAAACAGCTGTTAGAAAGCGACACCGTTGCAAATTATCTGTCTGACAAATATATAGCTGGAACTAAAAAAATTGTAGTAGACGCTACTAATGATATTAAAGATAAGTTAACCAATGCCACAGTGGTAACCTACGATGAGCAACACCATATCTTTAGTGAAGACTTTAAAAACACTTTAGGGATTGTGCAACAAAGTATTAATAAATATTCTCTGTTAGAAAAAGGACTAGAAGATATTTATCATTATTTAATTTCAAAAAACAACTAATGAAATCACTTATAACCTCTATTAAATATAATTTGCTAATGTATTACCGTATTAAGGTAGCCCTGTTTTTTACCTTTATATTTCCAACGTTACTATTTGTTATTTTTGGTAGTATTTGGGGCATATCTGATCCAGAATATATATACTTTTTACTGTCTGGAGTTGTAGCAATGAATGTAGTAAGTCAAGGCATTTATTCTACAGGTGCAGTAATAAAACAATATTACCAAGACAACATTATTAAGTTTCTAAAAGGGCTTCCTATGAATGTGTTTAACTACTTTTTAGGTATGGTTATTTGTAGAGCTTTAGTTGTTATTGCAAGTATTTTAATGCTAACACTTATAGCGTTTTTATTCTTTGGGTATACAGTAACACTTACACAACTTATATTACTTGTTTCAGGATCTATTTTTGGTTTAATATTATTCTCTTTTATGGGGCTAATTATTAGCTTTTCTGGAAATTTTAGAAACACAGAAGATGCAGGAAAAGAAATTGGAAATATTGTATACTTTTTAATGATTTTTCTCTGCGATTGTTTTTACCCAGTTAGTGAGTTAAATAGCTTTATAGCGACCCTTAACAAGTTTTTTCCACTAACATATTTATTAAACTTTTATAGAGAAGAAAATATTGGTTATGCATTATTAATGATGTTTGCCTTTTTTGCAGTTTTTGCATTACTATTTATGTATTTATTTAAAAGAAAAGCATTACATAGAGTATGAGTATTTTATATTTATTTGCTAGCCTATTAACATTAACTATTCTTCACGAGTTAGGGCATGTTATTAGTGCACTATTTTTAAAGTTGCGTATTTTTAGTGTAGGCATAACTATGCTTCCATATCCGCATCCTTATGTTAAAGTAGAGAATACAGAGAATAAATTACACCGGTATATCTTTTTTTATTCAGGAATAGCAATGACGGTTACCCTTTTATTAATTTGCCTGTTTAATGGTTTTTTATCTTATAAAATGCTGTATTATGCTTTTGCAATAGAACTTATTATAGAGTTAAACCCGTTTTACTCAGATATTTTTTTAGTAAATGTAGATTCTAACAATTATGGTAAGTTTAACTTTAGTGTTAAAGGGAAAAGAAAACTCTATTTTATATTTTGGGTGGTTTTAATCTTTCTCTTTTTTAGCCCTTTTGGATTTCAAAGATTTCTAACATTTAATTAAATAACAATGAGAACATTATACATATTAGCCATTCTATTCATTACGTTAACTACTGGGTGTGAAAACTCTAAAGCAAATGCAGAAATTGCTTATGCAGAAACCACATTACAGTTTAATGTAAATAATACTATACTAGAGAATATACAAGAAAAAATATACCAAGCCTTTGTAACTGCTGTGACCTCTAAAAATGTAGAAAGTATAGAGCGTATTGAAGATAAGTTGGAAGCATTGGTTAAAAAGCACCCGCAAAATATTATTAAATATTGGAAAGCCTATTTATTTTATTATAAATCAGTCTACTATATGCAAAATAAAGATAGGGCAAATAGTGAGAAAGCTATAAACATTGGGGTGAAAATTATGGAAGAATTAAGCCCTAAAAATGCAGAAGACTATGCCCTTTTAGGAATGCTTCAAGGCTTTGCAATACAATATGTACCTAATTTAAGAAAAGGTGTGTATTCTGTTAAAACTAAAAAAAATATAGAAAAAGCATTAAAATTAGATAGCAAGAATGTTAGAGCACATTATGTAGCTGCAAGTAATGATTTTTATACACCAAAAGAATTTGGCGGAGGTAAAGTGCTTAAAAAACATTTATTAAAAGCAATAGCATTACCCGAACAACCAGTTAAAAATAAATACTTACCCTCTTGGGGAAAAGATTCAAGCTATGTAATGCTTATTGAAGCATTTATTAAAGAAGGCGATATAGCAGAAGCTAAAAAATACTTTAAAGAAGCGATAGCATTATATCCAGATAACTATTCTATAAAATCATTAGCAGTAAAACTAATAGATTGATGTGATTGGAAGTGTAAGAATGATTAAAAATGGCATTGTTGTAATTTGTTTTATATTATACTGCGCTATAGGGTTTGCCCAAACAAGAATTAATGGGACTGTTTTAGATGAAGAACGTATTCCCGTTTTTGCAGCTAATGTCTATTTAAAGAGCGATACAACTATTGGAACCACTACAGATTTTGATGGGAAATTTAACCTGTCTATGTCTATTTTATCGAATAAAGAAGATACTCTAGTCATTTCTTCCATAGGCTACGAAACAGTTTATAAAAAAATAAAAACATTAGTAACAGATAAGGTTAATACCATTATAATTAATACGGCAGAAAGTAAATTAGAAGAAGTTTTATTAAATTATAAATCACCAATATCTGAGCAATTTTCGGTAAACAAATTAGAAAAACTAGACATCTATTTAGATCCTTTGTCTAATGGAGATCCCTTAAAAGCTATTACAGGATTACCGTCATCAACAAACGTAAACGAAAATTCCAGTCCAGCACTAAGAGGAAGCAGTGCTTCAAGGTCTTTAGTGGTGTTAAATGGTGTTCCTGTAGCTAATCCTATAAAAAATAGTCAAGTTAATAGTGTTGGGAGTTTTAGCTTGTTTAATACAGAACTTATAGATAAACAATATGTTTATGCAAGTAACCCGCCATTAACTTACGGAAATTCTAGTGCGGGGTTAATAGAAATAGAATCTATTAATAGATTAAAAGAAAATCAATTAAGCTTGTCTGCAGGACTAGCTAATCTAGGATTCTTTTTATCTCAAAAAACAACAGAAGATAATTTTATACAACTCTACGGGAATTGGCAATTTTCTAAACTGTTTACAGGTTTAAATGCTTCTGGTTTTGAAGCCATTAATTACTTTAGAAATAAAGATGTAGGTGTTAATTACCATCATAAAATAGGTGAGGATACGTCATTTAACGTCTTTAATTATATTATTGATGAATCGTACAGTGCAGAGCAACAGAGTTTTACTTATTTAGGGACACAAGAAACATCTAATACCCGTTATTTTAATGTTTTGAACTTCAAAAAAAAATATGATAAAGGTTATTTAACTATAAACGGAGGTATAGATTTAGCTAAACGAAAGTTTAATTTTGGTAATATAAATTCAGATGTAAAAGAACAACAATTCTATGCTGCCGTTAATTATAAAAACAAAATTTTCGAAGGAAATACATTGCAAATAGGTGCAACATCAACATACAATACCTATAATTTTACAAGTACAATACCCGAATTTTTCTTTGCACAAGCCCCTACAGCACCATCGTTAAGTATTGGAGATAACATTTCAAATCATGTTACGGAATTATACTTATACGATACTCAAAAACTATCAGGTAAATTAACAGGCTCTATTGGAGGTCGAATTAATATTCCAACAACTAACCAAAGCACTAATGTAAGCTATCAGTTTAACCTACGATACAATGCTAATAGTAAGCATTCATTTTTACTAAGTTCTGGTAAATATTACAATTATTCATTACCAGTATTTTTTAATACAAATTACAACTTATTAAAGAGTTATCAAGTCGCATTAGATTATGAGTTTACAAAGAAAGACTATACCATAAATGCCGCAGTATATTATAAAGATGAAGGCGGTGATTTAGTAACTAGTGAGTTCATTGCTTTCGATAAAACAAAAATATTTGGATTAGAATTTGCTGCCCAATACTTTATTAACGACGCTTTTACAGTTGCAGTGTCTAATACCATAATAGATAAAGATATTAGAGTTAACAATACGTTTGTAAATGCTGCAGATGATTTAAATTATTTTGTAAAAGGGACACTATCGTATACCAATCCTAAATATGTAAATGTTGCATTAAGTTATATTGGGCGCTCAGGAACACGATTTACACCCATAGAAACTAGTACATTTAATACTAATGCAAATGCTTTTAGTCCTACATATTCTAATGGTGTTAATAGCGAATCTCTTAATGCTTACAATAGTATAAATGTAACGCTTAATAAAGTGTTTAAAGTAAAAGATAATACACTTATTAGTTATTTTTCTATAAACAATATTTTGGATTCTGAAAACCAAAGATCTCGATTGTATAGTGAAGATTATAGTACTTTTACTTTCGATTACTTACAGCCATTTACTATGTACTTTGGTGTAATGTATAAGTTGTAGTTATTTTAAATACTGTTGCCAATAGGGGTGTTTAGTATAGCGCAACTCTGAAGTATAAAAATGTTTTCTAGAGTTTTGATTCGCTACAAACACAGATTCTATTTTCTGTTTATAAGCATTACGAATATTACTTACATCGTTTTGGTCTTCCATTACAGATGCAATAGTTTCGGCACCTCTAATACCACTATATAAAGCAAAAAACATACCTTGAGAAGAAATGGGGTCTAACGATAAAGCCGAATCTCCAATGGCAATCCACGAGTCTCCAATAACTTCTTTGGCAAAAGAAGTCGCAGCATTACGAGCGGTAACGCCTTCTGCTATATCATTTTCGGTAATGGAATCTTCTAAGAGACGACTTGCGTTAGCGTCTTCTATAAATAGGGAAGGTGTTTTTACCATTTTAGAAACAGTATTGGCTAGCCCATAAAAAGCAATTACTCTTGTGTTATCTGGTAATTTAGCACTGTACCACCAGCCATTTTCAACAGATTTTATTCGGGTAGTACTATCAGGATTTTTGTCACTGGATTTTAACCATACAATAGCAGATAATTGTTCCTCAAAATTTAAACGTTCTATTTGTAATTGTTTAATTAAACTACCAGCTCTACCTGTAGCATCCATAATCCATTGTGCAGAAATAGCACTAGGCAAGTGCTGCTCTTGTGTTTTAAAAGCAAGTGTGTAGTTAGCTTTTTTAGGTGTTTGCCCTGTTTCGTTGGCTATTATTTTTCCTATTTTGGCTTTATAAAAAACGACGCCATTTTTTAATGCTAATTCTCGCAATGCAGCATCAAACTTATGTCGTAAAATATGCCATCCTCCATTTTCGGGGTTTTTAATAGCATCATTATAAGTCCAATTATCCATACCCCATGCCGATACATTAGCTATGCAAATAGAGTAATCGGTTTTTGATAATATTTGGTTGATGTCTGTTATGCCTAAACGATTTAGTAACCGTATAGCGGCTCCTGGTAAGGATTCCCCAACTTTTAATACTGTATCCTTAGCATCATCTACTAAGCATACAGTAATATTAAGTTGACGTAATCGTATTGCTGCAGCGCAACCCGCAGGGCCAGCTCCAGCAATAACAACATCGTAATGTGGTATGTTCATTAATTTCCTCTACGTTTAATGGTTTCGAATTCGTTTCGTTGTTCTTCGCTAAACCATCCCGCTTCAGTTAATGCACGATCTGTATCGCTCATAGCACCATAATTCTCAAGGAATAATTTATGCGCCTCATCTAATTCGGCACCTTTAACAGGCGTTAAGTTTTCTACATATAATGTATCTGGCATCCATTCAAATCCTTTGTCTTTGTTTGGAGATGGCATGGCTTCTACAATTCCCATTTCACCAAAATGATCAATCATATATTGCATTTGTTCTGCAACGGGATTTGCTCCAGGTAATTGACGTAACCAACTTGGTCGGTTTTGAAATGCAGCAATACGTTCTTCATAGGTTTTAGAAGTATCCATAAGTGTACGGTAGTCAATACGTGTTAGTACTTGATTAGGTACTCTTGCTGGCCAAAATGTTGGTAAATAGGGATCGTATTCCATATCGTATCCCGAACGGCAAAATGCTGTATCTCCTTGCCATGGCACCGCCATCCAGCGGGTTAAATCTCCAGGGCCTTGATCGTATAATGGGCCATTCATAGCTGCTACTTCTTCGGTAGTTAGTGTAGAACCGTAAGTAGGGTCGTCTTTTCCAGCTGCACGCATTCTAATACGGTAAGGCGCGCGATACATGGAAGCATTACGCATTGGCCATGTTAATTCTGCTCCTGGATGAAAAGCATCGGCTATACAGAAATGCATATTGGCCTCATCAAGTGTATTGGGTTGCTGTTGTAAATTTACTTTATCGAAAGTTTGATGAGTACTTTCCGTTGGGTCATAATCACTAATAAAATCCCCTTTTACCCATGCCGATAGCACATAATCGTAAAATGCTGGTAATTGCAAATAGGTATCTGCCGATGGTGCTACTGTTGGATCTGGATTGGTATAACCAAATGCATCTCCGTAAATCCAAGGCCAAGCGCCTTCTTCAACAGATTTTACATCCTTAGCTCTAAAACTATTATATATAGTTCTACGTAACTCTCCATTTGGATCTGGATATTTCATACTTACTGGTGCTGTAGATAGCTTTTTTAGCAAGTCTTTATCATTAAAATTCATAGGTGCCCCAGCTCCAAACATAGATAAAAAGCCTTTGTTTACCCATTGTAATTCACTTAAACGTGTTAAAATTGGTTTTACATGCTTTTTAAACGACACGCGAGTTGGTAGTGCTAACATACCAGACGCCATATATACGTTTTGCATTAAATCGTTCATGTTTCTCCAACCCACAATATCTGGTGCATAGTTTGGTGGGGCAGACGCTACCCAAGCGGCATCTGCATCAAAATCTTTATCGCCTACTGTTACTTTTGCTCGTACAGGACCATCTGCAATGTCATCGTACCATCCTGCAGGGTTATTAAATGTGCTTGGTTTTAGCGGATTAAATACGGGCTTATTTTGTGGGCTTGCAGAAACCCCAAAGCCAGGCATAAATAGTAAACGTCCTACAGAGTCAGTACGTAATTGTCCTAACATAACAGGAGTGCCTTGAAAATTTCCGTTTAAATTATAGCTAGAATCGTTCATGTTTAGTCCCATTATTTTCTTTTCTCCAGGATCTATTGCTAAAGCTGCTCTGTCACTACCTTTAACGTCTGGGTTTCTTAATGGAACAGTTAAGCTTACTGTTGCAGGAATATCCATTGCCGCATTAAACTCGTACCAAGCCGATTTTTTATTGGCAACGTGCACAGACCATTCTACTTGTGTGTTTTCCGATTGTTGCACTTCTGCAACGACATTTCCGTTTTTATCATAGCCATAGACTCTAAAGCGTGCTGCTTGGCGTTTTATGGCTCCTGTTTTATCTCGTGTTGATCCAAATTTTGTTGGCTCAGGGTTAGACACTTCTGGCCCTATATAGTAGTCTTTTGTACTATTACCTACACGAGCAATACCTATTCCTGGATGAATGCGTACATGCGTAATGGCATCTATTTGTTCTTGAGTTAAGGCTTTAGGTTGTTCCTCTTTTGGTTGTGGGTTAACCCCGCTAAACGGACATTTTGGATTTTTTATTTCTGGTTTTCCTGGTGCGGTTGGTTCTTCTACTGGCTGTTGGTTCATTTTACGTCTGTAGTTTGCGCTGGTTTGGTAAACGCGTACACGAGCTTGTGCTACGCTACTTTCTTTAGCAGGTTTGTTTTCTTCTGCAGTTCTACCAATATTAAAAGCTAACCAATCTCCATATATTTCTTGTTCTTGCTTAGTAATATTTTGCTTTTTCATTTTTATAGTAGCCACTTTTACTGGAACGGCTTCTTTTTCATTCCATACAACAGTCGCTTTATCTAAAGGAAAATGCTCATCTATATAGGTTTGGCTAAATCCATCTTTTGTTGTTGGGCGTTTTTGGATATAGATGTCTAAAGTAGCAGGGCCTTTTGCCATACGTCCTGCTAAATCTTTTGCTAAAAAATCGGGGTCGTTAATATCTGGCTCTTCAAAAAAAGTTGAGGTACCTGGTCTTAAAATATACTTACAATAACCATCCCCTAACTTAAAGGGGACTACACTCCATAAAGAGGTATCAAAGACAGAGCGAATAGGTTTTGCCATGTCGTTTAGTAATTGATTGGTATTTGGGGCATTGTCTTGAATCCATTCGTTACCCCAACCTTCAAAACTAGCTTTAGTAAAATTACACATATCGCTAGCGGTATCTACAAAAAAGTTAGGGACGTTTTGTAGTAGTAAATCGGCAGTATCCGATTTTTTTGCTTTCTTTCCTTTTTCGGCAGGTTCTGTACTGTCTATGTTAAATATTTTTATACCTATACCAATGGTACTTTTCCAATCTGGTCTTCCATCTGCTAGATCTGATGAATAGCGTACATATACAGGATGTTTAGATGGGTTTTTAAAAATACCGTGTTTGTAGCTATTACAAATTTTATCGTTTTCTAGAATGTTTATTTCTCCTTCTATAATGCCGTGTGTCCTTAAAAACACAGGACGCCTTGCTGGGCATTGTCCTTCCATAACAACGCGTCGTTCTTGCGTCATGGTACAAAACATGTGTTCTAAACAATCTATAGGATCATCGCAATTGCATGTGGTGTTGTAGTACTTGGCATCTTTTGGGGTAAGACTTCGGTCTTTTTTACCATCTTCTCGTTGTTTATCGTTGTAGAGGCTTTTCATAAAGTATAAGTATTGGTTTGATTAGATTTTAAAATTAGGGATTTCTACAACCAAAAAAAATACGTATAAATACGTATTTTTTAATTATTTTTAGTTTTGAGATTAGTGTAAGTGTTTTACATTATCTTTTCCTCCAACTACTTTTCTGAAATCAGTAGGTTTTTTATCGTTTAACAATTTAAGCCCGCCGCTAGAGGCTATTATCTCATTAAAATGCTCTTCTCTAGCTTCATATTGTGTTTTATTAGCGTAGGTAGTAATTAAAATTAAATGATATGGTGCTTCTGGTGTACTTTCTGTTTGTAGCATTTGGTAGGAATGAATGTATCCTTTTTTCTTTGCTTTGTCACGTAACAGTTGCCAGTTATTTTGATAGTAAAACAGCGCTTCTTTGGTATTATTGTCTATTATTTCAACAAAATCTATTGTCGATTGTTTTTCGTCGTGTTGCGCAAAACTTAAAGCGCTTATAGCGCAGCATAGTATTATAATATAGTTTCGCATTGTTTTAGTGTTTGTTGTTTACTCTTGTAGAATGTAATAGCTCTAATCGCCAACCGTCTTTTGTTTTTATAGCGGTAGCACTTTCTAACCACTGCATTTTACCTGTTTCTTTACCTTCAAGTGTCCAATGCGCAAAATTATGGTAGGCTAACCAAGCCATATTGCCTTCTATTTTTACACTTATAAACTCAAAACGGTTGTGGCGTGTATGTAATGGGGTTTGTGTTTTTGCACGTTTTGTATAATCGGCAATCATTTGGTTGTTCCAAACTTCTCCATGTTCTAATAGTATAAAATCGTCGGTGTGATAATCTTTTATTTTAGTAGCGTCTAAACCTGCCCAAACGTCATTAAAAGATCCTGTTATTAATGCCTTTACTTGGCCTTCATCTGTGGTGTTTTGTGCTAATGTAATTATAGAAAAACTAAGCGTTAGTAGGAGTAGAGTGATGCGTTTCATTTTATATTGTATTGATGAATGGATTAAAGGTAAGGAATATTAAAATGCGTTTTATATTATTCAAATAATATATTGTTTACGTTATACTTATCATATAATTAATTCTGAATTTGAAGTTGCCACTATCAGTAATGGTTACCTATTCAATATTATTTTGTATTTATCAATTGTTTTATTCCATTTCGTGCTTTCTAAAATGTTAATACTCGGATTTTGAATACATATAGGTTTGTATTCTTTTTTATTGATTTCTTTGCGATTTACAAGATAAAGCCAGTATTCGGTATGTTTTCTTTTAGCAACTTCCATTTCATTTCTTGACCAAAAGAAATAAGGCCTTTCTCCTTCATAAGATTTGACCTCAATAAAACGTGTTGGTTTTTCATCTTGAACTGTGTTGAATGAAGCAATATCATACCCAGCATTGACGATATATTCAGCTATCCATTGAATTTTTTTTGTACCATTTAATCGATTATGTTCATATTTTAAAACAAATTTTTCAGCTTCTTCTCCATAAATTTGTTGTTGCTCCATTAATTTTTTAAACTCTTCGATGCCTATTTTTCTCTTCTTTATTTGAGGAAGAATTACTTTGTCGAAAATCTTTTTGTAGCGTGTATTTATGATTAAATTGTTAATTTCGTTTGTAGGATGAACTTTTAGAACATTAAAATCTATTAAGAGTTGTTTTAAGTTACTATATTTAAAGCCAAAAGCAGAACTCTTTAATTGTAACGAATGGTAAACTATATCTTGAGAAAAATTTTCTGAACTAAAAATTTCGTAAATTTCATTAACTGATTCAAGACTTAAAAAGAGACGTTCTACAAATTTATCATTCATTTGATTCTTGCTGTTCAAATAATTCTCAAATTTCTGATCGAGTTCTATATTACCATTAATTTCGGCAATTATATTTATGCGAAAAGCAAGTAAAATACAACCTTCAAAAACTGAACGATTGTCAATGACTCTGTTAAAAAAGAGCTGGTTTATATCTCCAATTTTCCATTCTTGCTTTTCAGAATCTTTAAGTGTAGTTAATAACTCAAAGAAAAAGTTTGGTGTACCGAGATTATCAAATTTTCTAAGATCTTTTAGCATAGTCTTTTAAAAGAGCTTTAATAATATCAGTTTCATCATTATCGTTAATTCTTGAAAATAAAGGAATATCATCATTGATAATTTTTTCCATTCGCTCAATCTTGTCATTCAGTCTATTATTAATTACTGAATCAATAGAATTTTGAGAAATGACATAATAATAATTGGTGATTTGATTTTCATCAAGACCAACCCTATGAATTCTATCTTTGGATTGTATAAAATTGGAGGCATTATAATCTCTTTCAAGATATATAGCGTTGTGACAACCTTTATGTAATGAAATAGATTCAGCTACAGAGAATGGATTTGCGATTACTACCTGAAAATCCATATTCTTAGGATTATTGAATTTTTCAATTGTTATTTCACGAAATTCTTGAGGAATTTCTCCAATCAATAGTTCTGACTTGATACTATTTAATTCTAAAAATGCTTTTAATTCTTTTGCATTTTGAATGAATATCGTCCAAATAATAGCTTTTCCGCCTGAAATTAAAATCACATCATTTAAAAGATTAAGTATTGTATTAAATTTTTCTGGCACAGCAAGTTTGTGATAGTTTACTATTTTGGTGAAAAATTCAGTATCACTAACAAACTCGTCATATCCTGATGTAAAACTTGTATTGGGATCCTGATCTGAGAAGTCTCCTCCTTGCTCCAATGAATCTATTAATGTTTTACTTAATAATGAAGGATTCGTTGAAGCTTGTCTTAGCCTAATAAGTTTTGCTCTATTTAAAACGTCCTTAACTGTGGCAGATTGATTCTCTATAAAAGTTTGAATGTATTGCTCTTCAATAAAGTCGTAAATCTCCCTTTGGTGAGAGTCCATAGGGACTTCAATAACACTCTCAATTACTTGCGGAAGTTGTAAATCTTCTTTTTTTATTCTGATGAAAAAGGGAGAGATATTATTTTTTAGTTCTTCCACTTTATTACTTTCTGCTATGCTATTTACAGTTAAATCTTGAAGGTTTTGGTAGTGGAAACCTAAAATTTCTTTGTATTTATAAGGATATATAAATTTATATAAATTATAAATATCTTGATAACCGTTGGGAACAGGTGTTCCTGTCAAAATAACTCGCGAAATAGCTTCTTTAGAAATCTCTGTGACACTTCTTCCCCAAACTCCTTCGTGATTTTTAATGCGATGAGCTTCATCAACCACAACCATTGTTCGATTGGTTTTTAGAAAGTCAGAAATACTGTTTTGTAAATCCGAAACTCCTCCGTGATAAATAAGTGTTACTTCAGCAGGATTTCCAGAATAAAGATGCTCAAGTTTTTCATCTTTAGAAATAGTCTTATCTCCTGATAATCTTTGAAAAGATGTATTAAAACCAAAACAAGATTTATACTCATTTTCCCAAGGTGCAAATGAAGACAATGGTCCAATAACCAGTAATTTATCTACTCTTTGACTATGACCTTCAGGTAGATTTTTAAGATATGCATATGCACCATAGACGATAGAGGTTTTCCCTGCACCTGGAACAGCAAAATTACAAGAGTTTTGAGCGAAAGCCATATGAAAAGCAGAAAGCAATTGCAAAGGATATAGAGTTCTTACTAAATTCTTATCAATTGAATTTTTAAATTCAGTAAATTTTTCTACTAATTCTGGATTGTCTTTGAATTCATTGTTTCTTATAGTATTTGCGTTTTCTACAAATTCGGCAAATAGTTTTTCTTCTCTGTCAAAACTTTTTACAGCCTGTGAAACATTTTCTAATAGTTGCGTTTCTATGCCGACTCGCGCTAATAAATTTTGAATTTCTTGAAGAATTTGAACTTGTGAGACTTCTTCGAAAGGAATTAATATATTATTTTCATCTTTCTTAAAGTTTAATCTATTTAATGAAATCGATAATCTTTTATTATTTAAAATAAAGTCTGTTGAACCAGATAAAACATAGAATGAATCATCTTCCTTGTATAAAATGTCTACTTGAATATTCCTCATTATTATTTAAATAAGTAATAACCAAGATTTTGAATTTTCTTCACTTTCTTTTTTGCATCTTCTATTTCGTCTTCTGGGATTTTAGAAACATCAATTTTTTCTAATAAACCCACTATGTGCGATAAAACACGATTAGGGGAAGTTCTATTTAATGAATCAAAAACGTTATTCCCCAACTTTTCAACTAAATCTTGAACTTCTGGATTTGAAAAATTCTTATGTCCTTTGTTTATAGAATCAAAAGAATCAATACTATTTTGAACACCTTTTCCTGGTTTGTCGGCAGCTCTGTTGTATTGTAATTTTTGATTGTGTTTACGTACATTTTCTTGAAAAGAATCTTTAACTTTTTCTTTATACTTTGTGTCTCTATCGTCAAGATGAGACTTTAAGTTTGGTGAATCGTAATTGATTTCTATTTCTTCAATTTCGTTTGTGCTATTAAAATGTTCTGAACTAAAACTTGACCATATATTTTTATCGCCAAAAAAATGATTTTCTTTAAGACCGTGAGCTAAAAGCCTAAATTCTTTCCCTTCATACTTAACACGGATATAATCGAAAGCAATAGATTTTAATTCATCAACATCTAAATTTGAATATGCCCAGCCAGCCTTTTTACTTTCACTATTGTAATAATTATTTATCCAATTAGTCAATGTTATGAATTGATCTTCACGACCATCTAACTGAGTATATATGCCATCGTAATCTAATGTCTGTAAATATTCATCCATTGTATCAATAACACCAAGATATTCTCTTACTTTAGATGTCTTTTCTCCCATCCAATCTGAAATTCTTTTGATAGCCTCGTCTTCGCCAATTGTTGGCTTCAATTTATCTAATATAGTTTTAGCTTTTAAGTATTTTTCAATAGGATTATAACCAAGCTTTTCATCTTCTCCCATTTGATAAGTTGTTTCCAACTTCTCAATTTCTATTGGGTTTTCTTCAAGTGTGACTGGTAAGATAATTGCTTTGAAATAGTCATATTCTGGAATTCGATTTAAAAGCATTGCTCGTCTATTTCCATCTATAATAATTCCATCTTTCGTTATTATACCAACACGTTGTTGACCAAACTTGGAAATACTCGAAAGCGTTTTTTTATTTCTATCTTCTTTAGACTCCCATAGTAATTGTTCAATTTTTGCTTTTCCTTCATCTGTCTCAACGTCAATTGAATGCTTCTGTTTTTCTAAAGACTTTGTACGACTTAAAATTCTACCGTTAAATTTGTTGTAAATCAAATATTCAAGTGGAATCTTATAAACAGTCATAGATTCTAATTTATCTTCCCACATTATTTCTTGTTTCAATAAATCTTTATTGTCTTTATTTCTGTCTATAACTGATTGAATTTTGTCAATCCTAATTTTCTTGTTCATAAACTATTTACTATTAGCGATAGATGATATTTTATTAATTGCATAAAGCGCAAACAATTGTTTGATAGGGACTTTCTTTTTATACTTAAAGATTACTGTATCATTTTGTTCAAATTCTTTACTTTGATATTCTAACTGATTAATAATTTCTTTGACTTCTTCAACTAATTCAGTTGGTTCTAAAATTGAGTCATTCGAAATTTGGAGTTCATAGTATTTTTGTAAATCTTTTGAAGATCCGATTTTTTCAGAAAAACCATTGTTTATTATTTTTACAAAATTAGAACCTGCTTTTTCTTTCAAAATTATTGGTTCTAATTTCTTATAAAATTCATCTTCTACTTTTTGGTTTTTATAACCTAAGCCAGTTCCATATTGAATTGATGTAAACCATTTATTTTTAGTCTTAGAATTATTTTCGATATCAAAATTTGAAAGCGTTACGGTTAAATTTCCACCTTTTATAGGATGTCTTCTAAATCTTGATTTTTTAGTTCTTTTAGGTTGTTTGTTAAATTGTTTTTCTTCAAAATCATTTAGATTTTGTACACCTTTAAGATTAGGTTTTTGTATTAAATGAGTTTTGTTATTTGTTTTTCCTATTTGATTCAATAATTCATTAGCAAAAGCCCTACTTACAGACGGGCAAACGGCATTACCAACCAGTCTCCATTTAGTATTAGATGAGCCTAAAAATTGATAAGTGAATGGGAAACCCATAATGCAAGCAGCTTCCCTAACTGTTGGCGTACGAAATTCTCCATTACCTTTACGGGAGTACTCAGATTTATATATAAGAGCTTCTCTTGAAGTTCCGCTTTTAGTAGCGGTTATTGTTCGACTAGGTTTATTTCTATTTTCTGGGAAGGACATTTTTCCCATACAATAATGATTAATTTTATGCTCTTTAGATTGTCTCCATTCACTTTTGTAAAGACCACTATCATAAAAATGGTCGGTTAATGAATTAATACTTATTTTAATAGAATCATAAATTGGATCTGTAATTTTTCTATAAGATTTTTTAGAATTGGGTTTAGGAATTTTTTTAAGTAACCTACCTAGAGTGTTCCATTCCAGTAAATTGTCTTCTCGGTTTTGTGAATGTGTAGCTTTAGGTATAATAAGCCTGTTTTTTTTTATTATCTCACCAGAAATTACTCGTTTTCTAGCTTGGTAAGAACCATAATCAGCAGAGTTAATTAGTGGCTGATTACCTTTCAATACTATAGCTGTTTTATTTACTCCAATATTATTGCTTTTTGCCCAATCACCTAGGCCTAAATCATTGAAAGTGTAATAGTCAGCTAAATAGTTTCTTGAATTTGGTACATTTTCCATATACCAAGCTTTCAACTTTGACCCTTTTTGAAATTTTTTTACGGCTACAATACGCAAAAAAATCTTTGTTAAAGTTATCCCTGATTCTTTATCTGCTTTTCCTGAAATGTTAGAACTTGAAAATGAGACGCATGGAGGGGACCCAATAATAATATCAGTATCTGGTAAAAGGTTTATTTCTTTAATAGATTCCTTAAAATCTAAAATATTTTTTACAACAGATTCTGTACCAAAATTATGATTAAATGTTTCAATAGCAGGTTGCCAGTTATCATAACCTTTAATAATTTGAAAACCTTTTTGTCTAAAGCCTTCTGAAAAG
>NZ_JBSHNS010000262.1:0-1247 GCF_053601635.1 Pontimicrobium sp. MEBiC01747 | reverse complement strand
AGTCTAAACCACTAGAACTTCCACTCCTTACATCTTTTAATAACTGAGTGCCAGCTTCTGTTCCATTTGTTTTGTATATTTCTGTGCCTATTCCAGAGACAAAAGCTGTAAAATAAAGTTCTCCATTAAAAGACGTTAAAGATTCTGGAGAATAACCAGCGCCTCCATTTAAATTTGGGGCTACAATACTTGTTCCTAAATCTGTACCATCCGAGACATACAATTTCTTAAAGGAAGGTGTTATTTCAAAAGCCTGAAAATACAATTTTCCATTATGTTCTGTAATGTATTTAGGAGAGCTACCATTGTTACCAGACCAAATATCTATTTGCTGAAAAGTGTATTGAGCTTGTACAGTTGTAAAGAGTAATAGAAAAATATATAGCGTAATTTTTTTCATCATAATTATATGTGTTGTAATATTATTTTCTTCTAGATTCAATAGCTTTAAAAACCACATTAACAGTTGTATTAATTGTAGTTTCAAGGCCATCATCTTGTCTAATTTTCATTTCTAATTTATCTGAAAAACTTCCAGAGACTGTCCTTCTTTTTTTTACAATAGCCGTTTCCCATGCAGAGACTTCTTTAATGGTAGTTTCTGAGCAGTCTATAAAATCGCCATCAATTTTATGAAAAGATTGATTGTTTTGTAGATCTATAAAGTTTAAACTTCCGCAACCAGAAGTATCCGTTTTAGCTTGATGCTTACCTTTGGTGGCTTCACCTAAAAAATATTTATTAATGTAATGTATTTGTATACCACTTTCTGAAACCAATTTAGAAGCATTGATATTGCTTATGCCTTTATTAAATCCTAGGTTAATTTGACTGGTGTAATTCCCTTTTTCTGGAGTAAATACATGAGTTCCTTTAAGTGGACCTTCATTAAAAGTTATTTTTAAATAAACATTTTGTGAGAAAGAAAAAGAGACGAATAGTAGGCAAATAATGATTAGACTTTTAAATTTCATAGTTACATAGATTTATAGTGGTTAGTATTAATTTCTAGGGTTACATTATCTTTTATTTTTAAAGCTTTAATAGAGCCAGTTTCATTTGCAGATTCATAATAAAGCTCAAGCACAAAACCTTTATAGGGGCTATTTGTATGCATACCAAGAATAGGTAAATAGTTACTTTTTATGGGGAAGCTGCCTTTTACTACCCAGGCCAAAACTTTTGAGTTTTCTTTTGTATAACTGTATTCATGACATAAGTAACCTAAAATGGTTTTAGTATTACCT
>NZ_JBSHNS010000261.1:0-1085 GCF_053601635.1 Pontimicrobium sp. MEBiC01747 | reverse complement strand
ATAGTACAATGGATAACTAGCGAAAAACAAAAGAAAGTTATTACACCTAGCCTATTTTGGTCGTTAAGTTTAATGGCATCCTTTTTATTGTTTATATATGGTTATCTGCGTAACGATTTTGCCATTATGTTAGGCCAAGGGTTAACCTATTATATATACATTCGTAATTTACAATTACAAAACCAATGGCAAAAAGTACCTAAGCTGTTACAATGGGTTTTCTTTTTAATGCCTGTTTTTGTTGTTATTTTTTATTATAACAATAATAAAATAGACGTAACTTTATTATTTAAAAACGAAGACATTCCCTTTTGGTTATTGGCATTAGGTATTGTCTCTCAAATAGTATTTACATTACGTTTTGTGTTTCAATGGCTGTATTCTGAAAAGAAAAAAGAATCGACCTTGCCTCTAGGTTTTTGGGCTTTAAGCCTTATAGGTTCTCTACTTATTTTAACGTATGCTATTTTTAGAAAAGATCCTGTGCTTTTTGTTGGTCATATCTTAGGCGCAACCATATATATTAGAAATCTTATTTTATTAAAGAAACAAGATGCTTAAAATCTTAAAAAAATATCCTGTTCTATTACTTTGTCTATTTGTAGCTATCATGTTACTACCCAATTTAGACACCTTACAAGTAACTATTATGGAGGCTCGTAATTTTATTACAGCAAGAGAAATGATAGAAAACGACCATTGGATATTAACAACCATGAATGGAGAAGCACGGTACCAAAAACCACCTTTACCCACTTGGTTATCTGCCATATCTACAATGATATTTGGAGTAAAAAGTATTTTTGGAATGCGTTTACCAGCAGTTTTTATGGTTATGATTGTTGGTAGTTATATGTTTTATTTATCGCGTAGTATATTAAAAAGTAGACTACATAGTATGGTAAATGCGTTGGTTGTTGTGACTTCATTTTATGTTATTGGTATAACTATAGAAGCACCTTGGGACATTTTTGCTCATGGTTTTATGCTTATTGCCATATACAACCTTAATAAACTCTTTAAAAAAGAACAAACCAATTGGTCTGTAGCCTTACAAGCTGGTTTTTTTATAGGGTTATCTATAT
>NZ_JBSHNS010000260.1:0-1442 GCF_053601635.1 Pontimicrobium sp. MEBiC01747 | reverse complement strand
CCCATATACCATAAGACATTAATAGAAGTATAATAAGATAACAAGGCGTTTTTTTCATAGATTAGAGGTAATTGGTTTTTAAAATTACAATTTAGATTCAAAAAAGACTAATAATAACATGTTAATTTTTACGAATAGTTTACTTTTAATAAAATGTAAAAACCATCTTAAAGTTTAGTTTGTGAATTACGATTTAATCTTCTCCTTTATTTTAGCGACTTCCGCTTTAGCTTTTTCTCCAGGGCCAGATAATATTTATGTATTGATGCAGAGTTTAACCAATGGTAAAGCTTATGGTTTAGCAACTGTTTGCGGGTTAATATCTGGTTGCCTATTACATACTACACTTGTTGCCTTTGGAGTATCAGCAATTATAAAGGCTAACGAAACCCTATTCTTTATTATCAAATTGTTAGGCGCATTGTATCTATTGTATTTAGCCTATAAAGTTTTTAAAAGCGATTCCAGAGTAACTTTATCTAATACTAATGTACCTAAAAAAGGCTTATGTCAATTGTTTAAGCAAGGAGTTATAATGAATGTATTAAACCCAAAAGTCTCTATTTTCTTTTTAGCCTTTTTTCCTGGGTTTTTATATAGCGATACACAAAGTACAGTCACTCAATTTTATGTGCTGGGGTTGTTGTTTATGGCTACTTCGTTTGTTATTTTTTCAGGGATAGCCATACTTGCTGGATTTATTTCAGATTACTTGAAGCAAAATGCAAATGTAGGAGTTATATTAAAATGGCTACAGATAGTTGTGTTTATGGGTATTGCTATTTTAATATTAATATAAAGCATGTTAAAGTATTATATTCCTAACAAATAAACGTTTACAGAGTTGTAGTTATCATTTATAATCTAAGTAAAAATAATTTTACCATAAATCTGTAATGAATAATACTTTCGTAACTACTAATCTTTTTTATCTTTGAAATTGAAATGAATAGTACTAAAGTAAAAGTAATCGAGTGTCCACGTGACGCTATGCAAGGAATAAAAGCATTTATTCCAACAGAACAAAAAGTACAGTATATTCAATCTATTTTAAGAGTAGGTTTCGATACTGTAGACTTTGGAAGCTTTGTATCTCCAAAAGCGATTCCGCAAATGGTAGATACAGCTGAAGTTTTAGCGCAATTAGACTTAAGTAATACTATAAGCAAACTACTAGCAATTGTAGCTAATACAAGAGGAGCAGAAGCAGCATCTCTGCATCCAGAAATTCACTATTTAGGATATCCGTTTTCAATATCTGAAAATTTCCAGATGCGTAATACGCATAAAACAATAGCACAATCTGTAGTAACATTAGAGCAAATTTTAAATATAGCAGATCGAACTAATAAAGAAGTTGTGGTATATATTTCTATGGGCTTTGGTAACCCCTATGGAGATCCATGGAATGTGGATATAGTAGGAGAGTGGACAGAACGTTT
>NZ_JBSHNS010000259.1:0-70736 GCF_053601635.1 Pontimicrobium sp. MEBiC01747 | reverse complement strand
ATCCAGAGGCCATTGTAAATAGTTTTTTCGAAAAATATCAAGCAAGGCGTTCGCCAGAAAGTCGTATTAATTTACTATTCCGTTTTATTCAATACATAGAGCGCCAAGTAGTGTTGTTTGATGCTATAGAAGATGCTGCTTTTCCTGTTATTAATAATATGGATGGTATTGGGACATTACGTAGCTTAAAAGAAACTGTTGTGGCCGACAATAAATTAGAAACGCTTCGCAATTACTTAGAAGCGTTTAAAGTACGTATTGTACTTACCGCTCACCCAACACAGTTTTACCCTGGTTCTGTTTTAGGTATTATTACCGATTTAACGGCAGCTATAAAAGCAAACGATTTATTAAAAATAAACGATTTACTAGCTCAGCTTGGTAAAACACCTTTCTTTAAACATAAAAAGCCAACACCTTTTGACGAAGCCGTAAGTTTAATTTGGTATTTAGAACATGTGTTTTACGATTCCTTCGGAACAATTTACGATTATATACAACAAAATATATTTGATGGTGATACTATAGATAACGATATTATAAATGTAGGGTTTTGGCCCGGAGGAGATAGAGATGGAAACCCATTTGTAACGCCAGAAATTACGTTAAAGGTAGCCAAACGCCTGCACGAAAGTATTATTAAAAACTATTATAGAGACATACGGAGGTTGAAACGAAAGTTAACCTTTCAAGGTGTCGAAGAACGTATTATAGCTTTAGAAACAGAACTTTATAATCTAATTCTAGATAAACCTTCATCTTTAACATTAGAATATTTCATTACAGAGTTACAGACCATAAAACAAGTTGTTATTAAAGAACATCAATCGCTATACGTTTCTGAGCTAACAAGCTTAATCAATAAAATTCATTTATTTGGTTTTCATTTTTCTAATCTAGACATTAGGCAAGACAGTCGTGCTCATAATAATGTATTTAATACTATGGTAAATACATTAGCAGAGCATGGAAGTACTATTTTTCCAGCTAATTATCATGACTTGTCCCCAAAAGAACAAGTTAAATTGTTAGCTAAAATAAAGGGTACTGTAGATTTATCGTTAATACAAGACGAAGACACATTAAAGGCTTTACACACCATGAAAGCCATAAAAACAATACAAGAAACTAATGGTGAACGAGCTGCAAACCGCTATATTATAAGCAATAATCAAACCGCATTAAACGTGATGCAACTATTTGCCATGTTAAAATTAGTTGCTTTTAATAATGACTTAACTGTAGATATTGGGCCTCTTTTTGAAACCATTACAGATCTTGAAAATGCGCATTTGGTTATGGAAGAGTTGTATACCAACCCAGAATATGCAGCACATTTAAAAGCGCGTGGTAATAAACAAACCATTATGCTAGGTTTTAGCGACGGAACTAAAGATGGTGGTTATTTAATGGCAAATTGGGCCATTTATAAAGCCAAAGAACGCTTAACCACTATATCTAGACAATACGATATTACTGTTATTTTCTTTGATGGGCGTGGCGGACCTCCAGCACGTGGTGGTGGAAAAACGCATAATTTTTATGCCTCTTTAGGGCCAACAATTGAAGATAAAGAAGTACAGCTAACCATACAAGGACAAACTATTAGCTCTAACTTTGGCACACCAGATTCGTCTCAATATAATTTAGAACAGCTTATTAGCTCGGGTATAACTAACCGTTTAAACGACTCTAATGCACTCATGTCTCCTGAGAATAGAGACGTTATGAATCATTTAGCTACTTTAAGTTATAGTACCTATTCCGATTTTAAAAATCACCCCAAATTTATTTCTTATTTAGAGCATATGAGTACTCTAAAATATTATGCTAAAACTAATATTGGAAGTCGTCCTTCTAAACGTGGTAAGGCCGAAGGTTTAGTATTCGAAGATTTAAGAGCGATCCCATTTGTTGGGTCTTGGAGCCAATTAAAACAAAATGTACCAGGTTTTTTTGGTGTTGGCACCGCTTTGAAACATTATGAAGACGAAGGTACTTTTGAAAAGGTTAAGCAACTTTATAAAACCTCTAGTTTCTTTAAAACACTTATAGAAAACAGTATGATGTCTTTGTCTAAATCGTTTTTCGATTTAACAAAATATATGAGTGAAGATCCAGAATACGGCGCATTTTGGTCTATTATTTATACAGAATACGAAACCTCAAAACGTCTTATTTTAAAATTGACAGGTTATACCGAGCTAATGCAGGAAGAACCTGCAGGAAAAGCTTCTATTAATGTTCGCGAATCTATTGTATTGCCATTATTAACAATACAACAATTTGCTTTAAAACAAATACAGCAATTAGAAAAAGCAGATAACAAAGATGCTGAGCGCATTGCTATTTACGAGAAATTGGTAACACGATCGTTGTTTGGTAATATTAATGCGAGCCGTAACTCGGCATAAAAATAAAAGAAGCTTTTACAAATTAGTAAAAGCTTCTTCTTTAGTTTTTTTGTTCGAACAATTAATTTTAAAAAGATTAGTCTATGTCTACACCTGGAGCATCGCCAGATACTGTTTCAGTTAAGTCTTCTAACAATTCAAAAGTATAGGTGTTTCCTATTTGGTTTCCTTGGGTATCCATCATTCTTCTAGAAATTAAAAAAGCATAACCAGGACTAGAATTAAATAATCTTGCGCCTTTATATGTAAATACTTGATCTTTACTATTAGACTCTGTTGATTCAGAAATAAGTAAACTTGGCTCTGCAAAGTTTTCTTCTATTTGCGACGTAATTTCTACAGTTACATAAGCGACTACGTTATTAGGGTCATGTATTATAGTGGTAGATGTATACGTATTCTCTTCATCTTCGTTTTTACTAATCTTGGCTGTTTTTAAATAAGGGGTTCCTTCTTTTTTAAATTTAGCACTTGTAGTAGATAATGTATTTAAGTCTGTTGCTTCTATGTTTTCTTTTTCACAACTACAAAAAGTAACAACAAAAACAACTAACAATAATTTAGTAATATTCATTTTAATAGGGTTTTTAATTGGTATTAAGATAAAAGTAAACTGTTTAGAATAAATAATTTTATAATACTTTCTGAAAGTGTACTTCGAACTTCTAAACCATTATCTTATCAACTTTAAATAGCTATTAAGCTCTTCTTTTACTTTACCCTTTAATAAAAATAGACCTATCATGTTAGGAACTAACATAGAGAACACCATAGCGTCGCTAAATAGCGTTACCGAACCTAAAGTAATGGCTGCTCCTAAAACAGTAAACATGCAAAATAGTGTTTTATAGATATATTCGTACTTTTTATTTCTGCCAAATAAATAACTCCATGCTTGATAACCATAATAGGACCATGATATCATAGAGGAAAAGGCAAATAAAATTACCGCCATAGAGAGTACATAAGGAAACCAAGACACACCACTTTCTAATGCAGAAGCAGTTAACAGCACACCTTGCTCATCACTTAAAATGGTTCCTGGAACGATTTGCCCAGTAATTATTAACACTAAGGCTGTCATGGTGCACACGACTACGGTATCTATAAATGGTTCTAAAAGAGCCACTAAACCTTCACTTGCAGGATATTTAGTTTTTACGGCACTATGCGCTATCGATGAACTCCCTATGCCTGCTTCGTTACTAAAGGCTGCTCTTTTAAAGCCTTGTATTAGTACACCAACAAATCCACCTGTTACACCTTCTGGGCTAAATGCCCCATTCCAAATAGCTTTAAAGGCGTTAGGTATTTCGCTAAAATTTAGCCCTAAAATAGTTAATACAGCTAATAAATATATAACTACCATAAAGGGCACCACTTTATCGGTAACATTTGCTATTTTTTTAATGCCTCCTATAATAACAATCCCGACTAACACAGCCATTACTAAACCAAAAATCCAACCTTTTCCATGAATAAAACTTTGTTCTGCTCCTGTAACATGTTCAAATAATTTAAAGGCTTGATTTACCTGAAACATATTACCGCCTCCAAACGATCCACCAATGCACATCACTGCAAATGCAATTGCTAGAATTTTGCCTAGTTTTGGTAAACCTGTTTCTTGTAATCCTTTTTTTAAGTAATACATTGGGCCTCCAAAAATAGTTCCGTCTACGTCTACTTCTCTATACTTTACCCCTAAAGTACATTCTACAAATTTTGAAGCCATGCCTAAAAAGCCAATTAATACCATCCAGAACGTTGCACCAGCACCACCAATAGATAATGCGATGGCAACGCCTGCGATATTTCCTAAACCTACGGTTGCAGATACTGCCGCGGTTAAGGCTTGAAAGTGACTTACTTCACCTTCGCCTTCTACTCTAATAGTATCTGGGTTATCACCACCTACATTAGATACTGATGTTGATGCTGTTACTACACCATCGTCTTCTAAGTCATCGTATTTACCACGCACTACTTGTATGGCTTTAAAAAAACCTCTAAAATTGATGCCTTTAAAGTAAATGGTAAAATAGCTCGCACCTAGAATAAGCACAACTAATACCCAAGGAATACCTACCGTATCGGTAATTGGGATTTCAGCAAATACGGCATCGGTAAACCAACTTGTGGCTGTGCTAAATTGTTCGTTTACTCTGTCGTCGAAAGATTGGGTTTGTTGTAGTAAAAGCATATCGTGATTTTTTTGGCAAATTGTACCAAAAAGGGTTACGACAAAAGGTTACGTACTATTGAAATTAGTAACCAAGTATGGTTAACCATATAGTTACTTGTTTGGTACTAGTTCTAAAAATAAGGCATGGAAAGGCAATGTTAATGCGAGTAATGCCAATAGTTATCAGGATTGTATCGAGAATCAATTTTTAATACAAAACCTTATTCTCGTTACTAATTTTATACATTTTCATTCGTAGAATATACTCGAATTTAGGAATTTATGTAAATCTCCGAAAACTTTACTCCTCTTTTTTAAGTGTAGAAAAATCTAGAAATCCATTTTTTATTGCAAAGTCTATTAATTGTTCTTTTCCTCCGGTACCGCTAATGTTAAGGATTTTTTTTATTTGGTGAATGTGGGTTTGCAAGCCATCTACACTTATATTCATATCACTAGCTAATTCTGAATACGATTTTTTTAAGCCACTATATGCTAGATTGCCTAAAACTTCTTTTTGTCTATCTGACAATTCAATTTTATTAGTATTTTCTATAATACTAATCTCGTTTTTTAAGTGTTTAATTGTATCTAAATGGCTTTCGTTTGCAATACTGTATTGTTCTAATTCTTTTTTAATTTTCGAATTTTCTAATGCTAATGTTTGTGCTAAATTTTGCTGTTCTTCTTTTTCAGATAAAAATTTCCAACTGTATAATAAAATTGAGAATAATAAAATGAATAAAAATTTAAATGAAATTGAAGTTATACTTCCTACTAATGCCCAAAACTCTTGATTTATAAATTCCACTGCTTGATCTTGTGGAATAATACGATGTGATACTGCTATAATTATTAATATAAACAATGTAAATGTTGGCAAATACATAAACTTCATTTGTCTACTAGAAAAGGCTTTATTTAACTCAAATAACAAGGAAATTGCTACAAAAATAGAAATAGGTATATCTATGAGCCATGTAAAATTTGTACTTAACTCATTATTGGTAAACGATGTGGCTAAGAATACAAAAGCTATCATCCCTAACACGCCAGAAAATAACATTATAAACTCTTTTGTGGTAAACCGCTCTACCAATTGCACCCCTAAACCTCTTGGCTTTGAGTGCTCTATTGAAGGCAAAGACAATACTATAAATAGAGAGTTTGCTAATGAGATTAATACTCCCCAATAGATTACAAACTTATTAGAAACTCCCGTAAAATTAGTAAACACTAAATTTCCTAAAGCGCCTATTCCCCATGCGAAAATGGCTAATCCAAACCATTTAATACCTTGAACAGACGTTAGTTCTTTACGCTTTTGAAATTCTTTTACATAAATACGCTGAATAACAATAGATGTTATTATACAAACAATAGCTGTAACCGTGTATTCTACTATATTTAACAAAAGAAAGTTGTTTTAATGCTAAAGATATAGCTTTTTTTGAAAGCCTTATTAGTAAAAAGATTACTCCTTAATCTTTTATTAAATTTAGACTATTCATTTTTTATGAACTACATGACAACATTGAGCAACCTACTTTATGCCTAGCCCATTCTGGACGTTTCGCATACCATTTTTCGTACTCAGGTTGCTCATTATATGGTTTTTTAAGCATCTTAAATAGCTCATCTATTACCTTATAATCTCCTTTATTAGCTGCATCTATTGCTAGCTGTGCCATATAGTTACGTAACACATATTTAGGATTTACTGTATTCATTTTTTTTCTTCTTTCTTCTGTAGTGCTATCGTCTCTATTTAAACGAGAAGCATAATCCTGAAACCAAGCTATCCATTTTTTATTTATATCTATCGAAACACCATCAGGCTCATAAAATGCATCTTTAATAATGTTTACCCCATCTAAAGGTTTTTCAATAGAAAAAAGAGATAAGTTTCTAAAAAAAATGGTCATATCTGTTTCGGTTAACTGAAGTATTTCTTCTAAATTTAAAATTAGATTTCTATCTGTTTTTTCTTCAGAAAACAGCCCCAATTTATTTCGCATCATAGCTAAATATTGCTGCTCTTCTTTTTCTTTATAAGAGTTTAAAATATCTTCTAGCCCTTTAGCCTCTCCAATTATTGGATATAGTGCATTTGCTAATTGATATAAGTTCCAAAAACCGACATCTAGTTGTGCTCCATAACGGTAGCGTTTAAATTGATTATCTGTTGTGTTTGGAGTCCAATTATGGTCGTAACCTTCCAACCAACCATAAGGTCCATAATCTATAGTATGCCCAAGAATAGACATATTATCTGTATTCATTACTCCATGTACAAAACCAACACGCTGCCAATGGATAATTGTTTCTAATGTTTTGTTTAATACTGCTTCAAAAAAGTGTAAATATGTTGTTTTAGATGGTTTGCCAAGCTCTGGATAAAACTGTTTTATGGTATAGTCCACCAATTTTTTTAATGTTTTTACATCTTGTCTCGCCGCAAATATTTGATAACTACCAAAACGCAGAAAACTAGGGGCAACTCTACACACAATAGCTCCTTTTTCGTATTCCGAATTTCCATTATACATAATATCTCGTAAAACCTCATCTCCTGTTAAAGCTAAAGACAAAGCTCTAGTTGTAGGAACTCCCAAATAATGCATGGCTTCACTACATAAATACTCTCTAATTGAAGACCTTAAAACCGCCAAACCATCTGCTCTACGAGAATACGGTGTTTCTCCTGCTCCTTTAAGTTGTAGCATCCAACGTTGATTTTTACATTCAACTTCAGCTAAATTAATAGCACGACCATCTCCTAACTGTCCTGCCCAATTGCCAAATTGATGACCTCCATAACACATAGCAAAAGGGCTGGTGTTTGGTAATATTTTATTTCCTGTAATTATTTTTAAAAATGTTGGAGTACTAGCCTCTTCTTGAGATAAACCTATTGCAGTAAGCATATCTAAAGAAACATGCAATAGTTCTGGTTTTGCTGTTTTCTTAGGTGTAACATAAGAGAAACAGGCTTCTGCAACTTGTCTTCTTGAGTTCTCCTTAATTGGATCTGCTGGCAACTCTTTAATAAATGTATCTACTATATTAAGTTTCATCTTCTGCTAAATCTTATTTATTATTAAACCTTTTATAAGTTTGTAACACTCCTTCTTGAATAATTATCTCTCACAAAATTAAAATGTTTACTAAACAAAAGTAGTTAGTATAATTTCAAAAAACAGAGATATCTTTCTGTAATACATCTGTTTTTATAGTATTTTTAGAACTACACCTCCATATTTTAGTTAAAAACAAATCTGGAATAAAAAATATTAATTGTATATTTATCTCGTCTCACAAACAATAAAATGAGATTCTTTGCTTTCTAACATTAAGGAAGAGAATAGGGAAAGCAATTATATGTTACGGAAATAAAACCGTATACCTTAAATTAGAGCAATACTCTAGATTTAAGGTATACGGTTTTTTTAATTTAAAATAATATGGTACAAATTATTAAAAGAGAAGACATTAACAAAATAATTCCATTAATAGACAGTATTACTCTTATGGAAGATGCTTTTATAAACTATAGTTTAGGCAATGCAGTAATACCACCAGTAGCAGAATTACTGTTTGAAAACCCTCCGGGAGACGTACACATTAAATATGGTTATGTAAAAGCAAACGATTTTTATTGTATAAAAATAGCTTCTGGTTTTTATGAAAACACAAAACTAGGCATTTCCTCTAGCCAAGGGCTAAATTTATTATTCAATCAAAAAACCGGAGAATTATGCGCTATATTATTAGATGGAGGAGATTTAACAAATAGTCGTACCGCTGCTGCAGGAGCATTGGTTGCTAAATATTTTGCACCAAAAAATATAAAAGCGGTTGGTATAATAGGCACAGGTATTCAAGCAAAATTACAATTACAATACCTTCAAAAATACACCCCTTGTAAAACTGTTTGGGTTTGGGGCAGAACCATAGATGCTGTTAAAAAATACAAAAAAGAACTTAGTTCAGAATTTAATATTCATATAGCAGAAAATACTTCAGAACTAGCAAAAAACTGTAATTTAATTATTACAACAACACCTTCTGTAACGCCCTTACTTTTAGCAAAAGATATACAACCTGGTACACATATAACTGCTGTAGGTTCTGACACTTCTGAAAAGAGAGAATTAGAAAGTGAAATATTGAATAAAGCAGACATTGTAATTTCAGACAGTATTCCACAAAGTAAAAGTAGAGGTGAAATATACAGAGCGACTAAGGATGGGATTATTTCTCCAGATAAGGTTATAGAACTAGGGCATGCATTACAAGATGTTTCTAAACAACGTTTAAACGACAATCAAATTACTGTTGCCGATTTAACAGGTGTAGCTGTACAAGATATTGTTATTTCACAATCTGTCTATGAAAATTATATTATAAAAAATAATTCCAAACTGTAAATTATGCTTAAATATATTAGTAATAAAGGAGGTGGAACTCCCGTAGATTTTGAAACTGCCATTCTTGATGGTTTTGCCGTAGATGGCGGATTGTATGTTCCTGAAAAACTCCCTAATATTACAAGGGAACAATTAAAAGCATGGAAAACGTTAGACTATGTAACATTAGCTTTCGAAATTCTTTCTCTTTTTATAGATCGCTCTATTATTTCAGAAACAGAGCTAAAGCAATTACTAAAAGAAGCCTATACGCCATTTGAAAAAAAAGAGGTAATACCTCTATATTCCTTACAGTCCAGAAAGAATACTTTTATCATGGAATTGTTTTATGGGCCTACTATTTCTTTTAAAGATGTTGGTCTTGCCTTTTTAGTAAATATTGTAAACTTCTTCTTAAAAAGGCGTAATGAACACTTAACTCTTATAGTAGCAACCACAGGAGATACTGGACCAGCAACAGCTTTTTTTACCGCCGGTAAAACAAACCTTGATGCCTGGATATTATATCCCAAAGGAAAAATAACAGAGGAGCAAGAGCGACAAATGACAACGCTTCAACATGCAAACATACACCCAGTAGGCGTTTCTAACTGCCCAGATGGAGGGGATGATTTAGACCTTCTAATAAGTAATTTATATGCTAATAAACGTTTTAAAGACAAGTTAAAACTATCTAGTGTAAACTCAATTAACTGGGGACGCATTATGATGCAAACAGTACATTACTTCTACGGCTATCTGCAAGTAGTAGATTATATTGGAGAGCCTGTAAATATGGCTGTTCCTTCTGGTGGGTTTGGTAATTTATGTGCTGGATCTTTAGCTCGCGAGATGGGACTGCCAATACAATATTTAGTAAGTGCTAATAATAAAAATGCTTGTTTACATCGCATATTTTCTGAAGGAGTATTCTCTAAACAACCTATTTTCGAAACAGTATCTTCAGCAATAGATATTCTTATCCCTATTAATTTTTGGAGGTATTTATATTTTGTTATTGGTAAAGATTCTAAAAAAATAAAATTATGGATGCATCAATTTAAAGGCACAGGAATCGTAAAATTTGATAAAGAAACATTTTTTAAATACACCCAAAATTTCTTATCAAATAGTGCTACAGATGAAGATACCATTGCTTTAATAGAAGAAATTTATACTAAAGAGAACTACCTATTAGATCCTCATGGCGCTGTTGCATTGGCCGCAACAGATACTCTAAAAGCAAGGTTAGGAGATACAAAATTAATATGTTTAGCAACGGCGCACCCTGCAAAATTTCCTGAGATTATTAAAGAGGCATTACAAATTGAAGACCTACCAAAACAGGCGTTACACCATTCTATAGAAGCAGAAAAAAGAAGGTGCCAAAAAGTGCATTTGTGTGACTATGTTCATTTAGAAGAAGCTGTAGTTCATGCTATGGAGACAAATTGGGATCTAACTAAAGGTATAAATAGATAAAAAATGACTCAGTATACAACTTTAAAACACCAAGATATTAATTCAATTTTAGCCTTATATAATAATGACATTGTAAAATCTTACGTAATATTAAGTGGAGGTTCAGAAAACACAAACTATTTAGTAACAACTAATAACTCTAAATTTGTGCTTACGGTTTGCGAGCATAAATCATTAAAAGCCGCAATTGAATTAACAAAACTATTAAACCATTTAGCCAATCATAACTTTTCTACCTCTAAAGTTTTATCGTCAATTAAAAATAAACCTATAATAACATGGAATAATAAACCCGTAATGCTTAAAGAGTATATAGAAGGTAAAATTATGAAAAATTTACCATCTCATTTACTTGAATCTATTGGTAAAACCCTTGCAGAATTACATCAAATAAAAGCCCCAAACTATGTCTCTAATGTAATTAGCTATGGCAAAGAAAAATTTAGAGAGGTTGCCGCTTACGATTCTAAATCTACATTTAGGAAATGGTTAGAGGAGATACATAAATATGTTCTTAAAAAAACACCCAAAGCCTTACCAAAAGCATTAATACATAGCGATCTTTTCTATAACAATGTAATTATTAACAACAGCGAGTCTCAAGCAACTATAATGGACTTTGAAGAAGCTAGTTATTACTACCGTGTTTTTGATATAGGGATGGCAATTGTGGGGCTTTGTAGTGAAAACGCTATACTAGATTTACAAAAAGCACAGTGTATACTAAAAGGTTATCAAGACAAAAACAAATTAAAATACACCGAAACTAATAGTTTAAAAGTCTTTACAGTATATGCTGCCGCTGCTACAGCTTTTTGGAGACATAAGCACTTTCGTGTAGATGAGCCAGATTCTAAAAAACTAAATCATTATTTAGAAATGAAGAATTTAGCAGATTATATTAAACACTTACCAGACGATTGTTTTACTATAACCAGCACCTAGATAACAAATTATGCCACAATTTAAAGATATTACACTCGACAAAATATACCAAGCACAAGAACGCATCGCTCCTATAATAAACCAAACTCCGTTACTAAAATCAGCACCACTTTCTTCTAAATTAAACAAATCTGTTTTTCTAAAATTAGAAAACTTACAACCTACTGGTGCTTTTAAATTACGTGGCGCAGCTAACGCTATTTTAAGTCTTTCTAATAAAGAAAGAAAACGAGGAGTGGTTACTATGTCTACTGGCAACCATGGTAAAGCAATTGCTTATGTAGGAAAACAACTTGGAATAAAAACCGTTATTTGTATTTCGGAATTAGTGCCTAGTGTAAAAATTAAAGCAATGGAAGCCTTAGGTGCAAAAGTTGTTATCTCTGGAACAAACCAAGAGGAAGCAACCAATAATGCATTGAAAATACAACAAAATAAAGGACTCCGTTATATTTCTGCTTTTGATGATCCTGACATAATTGCTGGACAAGCCACTACAACATTAGAAATATTAAAACAACAACCACAAACCGATACTTTAATAGTTCCTGTTAGTGGTGGCGGATTAATGAGCGGTATGGCATTTGCCGCTAAAACTATTAACCCGAATATAAAAACAATTGGAGTAACAAATGATACAGAACCAGCTATTTATACAAGTATAAAAGCAGGCCATATTGTTCAAGTTAAAGAATTTAAAAGTTTGGCAGATGCTCTTCCTGGTCCTATTGCAGAAGATAATAAATATACTTTCGAAATGTGCAAAACCTATGTTGATGCTATTTTATTAATTTCTGAAAAACAAATAGCACAAGCCATGACTCATGCACTTCTTAAAGAAAAACAGGTTTTAGAAGGCGGTGGTGCAGCTACTATAGCACTTTTATTAGATAAAAGAATTCCTGATTTTATTGGGCAACATATAGCAGCTGTTTGCTCTGGAAATAGTGTAGATATGGAGGTTTTGTTGTCTATTATTAAAAAGTATAAAGATGAAATAAATTAATACTAAAGGCACTCTCATAGCATATAACTACAAAAAGACCTCAATTAATTTAATCAAAACTCACTTTTTAAGTTAACAAATATAACCGATGCCACGATTGTGGATAACATTGTGGACGAAACAAAATATATAGAGGCTAGTAGCTAAGGTAATAGTACACAACTTTTATAAAGGCTCTTTTTTTTTAAAACATTACACAAACATTTATAAGTCTAGACCAGACCATAACTGTAGGACGAACTAATTATAACGGTATTGGTTGCGCAATTCCTACTTATAAATAAAATCGCCTTATTTGGTTGTACTGTATAAAAGATAAAGCCTTTTAAATTATTTAAAAGGCTTTATCATCTCTAAAATATTCCATTTAAAATTAAAATAGAATTTTATCTATGAATAACTGTTGAAATATTCTATTGGTTTCTATTGTAAAACTCAAAAGAAATAGAAGCACTTATGCTACCCCAAGACAGGTATAGTGTATTTGGAGAATCTTGGAATAAACTCACATCAAACACTTCTCCAGCCGTTACAGGAATATATTGCGACGTGTAATTAAATCCATATTTACTATTAAAAGACTGGTACATAGCATACCCATTATTAGACAACGTAAATGGCGAACCGTCTTTATTAAATAAAATACTAGACTTACTTTCGTCTGGTGTACCTTCGTAAATAATAGAAGAATATATTTTTATATGTGTTACTCCTGCAGGAATTGTAATTTCAGTATTATTAGTACCTCCTAAACTTGAAGCATAATTATCTGAAACACCTAACCATCTTAATTTAGTAAGCGTATTACTTGGTATTTCATTATTTGGATTTGGATTTGGTGTTCCTTGGTTTTTTGCACGTACCGCTCCTAAATAGGTAAATGTATTTTTTGCACGTCCACTCTCTTTAGCATATAAAGCATACGGAACACTTAACAATTGGCTAATACCTGTAATAGTGTACGAACTACCTCCATTTACATCGGTTTCTGTTTTTACATAATACGTTCCGCTGCTCCAATCTATTGTGTTAAATATACCCGAAACCACTGTTCCTGTTCCAATTTCTATACTAACTAAACCATTAGCATTCGTTGTTGGTGTTTGTGTCTCTGTATAAACACTTGGTCCATTAGTAAAACCTTGTATAATACTAATTTGCATCCCTACAGTTTGGTTGGTAATTAACGCATCTGAAGCGTTTCTTACAACAGCCTGATAGCTCATTTTCTCAGGAGATTGCGCATATAAACCGAATGTAATTAGTATAGCGAATAATAAAGTAATGTTTTTTTTCATAGTATTAATTTTTGATGATTTTGAATGTTTTAATAGTTTTTTGATTTCTGAATACAGTCATGAAATAAGTAGTAGCTGGTAGATAATCCATTTGAATTATTGTGTTACTCGTTACCAACTTTTCTGTAGTTATTAATTTCCCCGTTATATCTATAATTTGAAAGCTAAGCTCAGAAACATTTGTGTCCTTTAAACGCAAGTTTAAATAATCCGTTGTAGGGTTAGGAAAAATAGAAGCTTCTAATAAAATTGCTGTATTATCAACACTTAAAGTTTCAGAAATTTCGAAGGATTGCTGTACACCTTGAGTAATAGTTCCATTTGAACCTGTGTAAGTATTGTACGTTAATTGCCCTACCGAATAACTAACACTACCACCACTACCTGTTGCCACTTCCCCAGAAGCATTTATAGATTCCTGGGCAGAAAGGAAACCAATTCCAAAAAGGAAGCAGATGGTAATTAAGCCCGTTTTTTTGACTTTCATAAATTAATTAATTTTAATTATTGTTATTTTACATCGTTTTAAGTAGTTACACATTAAAATGCTCTTAACACCTCTTGGGCAACTATTTTATTGTGTCGCAAAAGTAGTTTGACAAGGCTATTTCTCAACAATTACACATACGCATTAGATACGTAGCAACTAATTATAGGGTACGCAATAGTTACGCATGCGCAGCTTATTTAGCAGTAATCTATTATTTTTTATACCAAAGCCCTTACATTAGCAATATGAAGTTAAAACACCTTCTCATATTTTTTAACCTATGGCTTGTAGTTAGTATTAACACTATAACAGCTCAATCTAATGCACAAGAAGTTGCAGCTATTATCGACACAATTAAGTCCTTAGAAAACGAACCATTAAAGCGTGCAGAGTATGTTTCTAAAATTGATCATTTATACATAGAAATTTATTCTCCTCAATTTTACACCTACGTAAAAAGAGAATTTGATGCTGCTAGTACAATAGAAGATCTAGATGTAAAATTTGACATATATCATTTAATGGAAGCTATCTATTATGCATTTAGCGATTATGATAGCGCAGCAACGATTGCGTACGATTTATTAAAAATTGCGCAACAAACAAAAAAACCAGAACACCTCTATTTTGCATACTCTTCTATAGCTGCAGACGAAGAGCAATTAGGAAGCACCTACAAAGCCCTAGAGTTTTTATTACAGGCAAATGAATATACGGCGCATGACGAGTCGCTAAGAGCGAAATCGAACATAGAATTGTCTTATATCTTTATGGATTTAGATAATTATAAAGAAGCTTATAAATACATTTTAAAAGGTATTGATATTGCTACAAAAGAAAACAATACGTTACAATTAATGTATGCCTACTCCACTATGGGGGAGTATTATTACCAAACCGAAAACTACAACCAAGCATTATTATTTATTGCTAAAGCAGATTCTATTGCAGAAATAGATAAAGAGTTAGCAACCTCACGTGATATTATGGAAAATAGTATGACTGCAGGAGCTATTTATATTGAAAAAAATGAGCCTATAAAAGCTAAACACTACTTAAATAAGGCAATGGCTTTAGCAAACCAAGCTAACGATTTGGAAACAACATCGCTTATTTATTCGTTTTTAAGCAAGCTAGAAGAACACAAGAAAAACTATATACAAAGTTTAGAATATTATAAACAATATACAGAACTTAACGACTCTATTTTTAACGAAACATCAAGCAAACAATTAAACGCACTAAAAATAACTTACGAATTAGAGAAAAAAAACTTAGAAATTGTAACTGCTAAAAAAAATGAAGAGTACTCTAAAAAACAAAGCTGGTTAGTTATCTCTATTGGCATTGTATTTATAGGCGCTTTAATATTATTATTACTTTATTCTAAATCGAAACTAAAAGCTTCAAAAATAGCTACAGAGTTAAACGATAAAAAGAATAAAATTAATAAGATTGAAATTAAAAATCTAGAGTTCGAAGTACAATTGAAAAATAAAGAACTCGCAGACTTATTTCTACACCAATACGAAAAAGCACAACTACTAACCAATGTTATTGATAATATAGACCGTTCTAATGACGAATTAAAAACTAATTTACAGGAACAATTAAATAAAAATGAAGATTGGACAAACTTTAAGCTTCATTTTGATAAAGTACACGAAGGATTCTTTAAAAAACTAAACGAAGTTGCGCCAAACCTTACCTCTAAAGACATTCGCTATTGCGCTTACATTCGTATGAATTTAACTTCTAAAGAAATTGCAATCATGCTTGGTATCTCTCACAGAACTGTACAAGGCATTAGAGGTCGTGTTAGAAAAAAATTAAACCTAGACTCTAAAGACGATTTAGTCTTGTATTTAATGAATTTATAGAGGATATCTATTACTTATTATGCTTTATGTAAAAGCTCCTAAAAAAATAAAAAAGCCTTTCAATTATTTGAAAGGCTTTACAATTTCTATGTGGTCCCACTTGGGCTCGAACCAAGGACCACCTGATTATGAGTCAGGTGCTCTAACCAACTGAGCTATGGGACCGAAATCGGAGTGCAATATTACTACTTATTTTAATTACGAGCAAGAAAAATTATTGCTTTATTTCTTGGCATAGCTCAATTAATACTCCATTTGATGATTTTGGATGTAAAAAAGCAACCAATTTATTGTCTGCTCCATGCTTTGGCTTTTCGTTTAACACGATAAAACCTTCTCCTTTAAGTCGCTCTATTTCAGAGACTATATCGTCTACATCGAAGGCAATATGGTGAATACCTTCTCCTTTTTTCTCTATAAATTTAGCTATTGGGCTATCTGCTTTAGTAGCTTCTAATAATTCAATTTTATTTTCACCAACTTTAAAAAAAGAAGTATTTACACCTTCGCTAGCCACTTCTTCTACTTTATAATGTGGTTCTCCAAAGAGTTTTGCAAACAACTCGTTCGAATTTTCTAAACTCTTTACAGCGATACCTATATGTTCAATTTTATTCATTGAAAATTTTATTTTCATTTCCGTGAAAACAGAAATCTTAATTATTATATATTTTTATTCTCTTTTTACTATTCATTTTTCATTAAAAACAGACCTCTTTCCTTTTTAAGGTACGAATTTTGCCTTCAAAAGTAAGATAATCTTTAAATAACGTCTATTTTTGCACTATAAAAACCTAAGAACTTGTTTCTTAATAGAGTCATTGTACTTAAAAATAGACCATTACGATACAATGATTTATAAATTTTAATGAAGATGGAAGAAAGTCAAAGACAAAAAAAAATTGCTTCGGTATTGCAACGCGATTTAGTAGACATTTTACAAGGTGCTGCTACACAAGGTGGTATGCGAGGTGTTATTATATCGGTTTCTAAAGTATCTGTCACCGTAGATTTATCTATGGCAAAAGTATATTTAAGTATTTTCCCTAATAATAAAGCACAAGAATTGGTTGAAGGTATTAAATCTAATCAACCCTTTATTAGACATGAATTAGCACAACGTACTAAAAACCAATTACGACGCATGCCTCAACTTCAGTTTTTTGTTGATGATTCTTTAGAATACATTGATAAAATTGAACAATCTTTAAAAGGAAAAGACAACCCTATAAATGATCCTGATTTATTAGGTAAACGTAAAAAATCATAATTATACTCTACAATTTTTACTGTACAATACATGAACAACATTTATAATCTCATTATTTTTTTATAATATTATAGTTTATGAATGTATCCTATTACATCGCCAAACGTTATTTACGCTCTAAGAGCAGTAATAATGCCATTAATTTTATTACCTACTTAGCTATTATTGGTATTGTGTTAGGCTCTGCTTCTTTACTTGTTGTACTCTCTGGTTTTGCAGGATTAAAGGATTTTACTTTAGAGTTTTCTACAATTATAGATCCCGACTTAAAAGTTGAGACTGTTATAGGAAAATCATTTACAACCACCGCTGAACAAGACCAAAAACTTAATACTATTGAAGGAGTTACAGTTTTCTCTAAAGTAATTGAAGAACGTGTTTTAGTGTCTTTCGACGAGAATAAACACCCTGCTTACATAAAAGGGGTTGACGAAAATTACAGTACAGTCAATGTTGTAGATTCTATAATTCGTAATGGTAGTTGGTTAACTCCAAAAACAAACCAAATTGTATCGGGTTATGGTGTTGCCAATATATTATCTATTGGTGTTTTAGACTATGGTAAAAGCGTCTCGTTATTTGTGCCTAAACCTGGAAAAGGACAAATTACTTCCCAGAAACAAGCCTTTAAACAATTAAATAGTGTAAATGTTGGTATTTTTGATGTAAATGAAAAGCTTAACGATTCTTATATTTATTCTTCTGTAGATTTTGCTCAAGAGCTATTAAGCTTCGATAAAAACGAAATTACTGGTATTGAATTTAAACTTGATGAAAATGCCAATGAGGAAACTGTACGTTCACAAATACAATCTATCTTAGGTAACACTATTAGTATAAAAAATAGAACTCAGTTAAACGATGCTTTATACAAAATGCTTAATACAGAGCATTTAGCTGTTTACTTAATACTAACTTTAGTTTCAATCATCTTAATTTTTAATGTTATAGGTTCGCTTATTATGATGATTTTAGATAAAAAGAAAACCTTGAACACTCTATTTAGTATGGGAACTACACTACAAAATATTCGTCGTATTTTCTTTTTTCAAGGTATTACTATGACTGTTTTAGGAACTATCGTGGGGTTAATTATTGGATGTATAGTTGTTGTATTACAACAACAATTCTCTTTAGTTATGATTACACAAAAATTACCTTACCCAATGGCTTTAAGCGTAGAAAATTGCTTCCTTGTTTTTATTACAATAACTGTTTTGGGTATTATAGCTTCAAAACTTGCTTCGGTAAGAATTTCAGAAAGTATGTTAAAAACAGAGTAATTATTGTACTTGAAACGGATTCTTATCGAATTGATAATCTGAAAAATCTCTTAAAACAGCATCAAAAGCATTAAACACATCTTTAGAATCATCACTCGTTACCATTTTAGTTCGGTATTCTTTAAAATGCGGAATCCCCTTAAAGTAATTAGTATAATGTCTTCTAGTTTCTAAAACCCCAAGAATTTCGCCTTTCCAATCTATAGCCATTTGTAAATGACGTCTTGCAGCATCAACTCGCTCTTCTATGGTAATAGGTGTTAAGTGTTCTCCTGTTTCAAAAAAGTGTTTTACTTGTTTAAAAAACCACGGGTTTCCAATAGTAGCACGACCAATCATACAACCATCTAGTCCGTAAACATCACGCATTTCCATAGCACGCTCTGGGCTGGTAACATCACCATTTCCAAATACAGGAATATGCATTCTTTGGTTATTTTTTACTTCGGCAATTGGCTTCCAATTGGCATCACCCTTGTACATTTGCGCACGTGTACGTCCGTGTATTGCAATGGCTTTACAACCTACATCTTGTAAACGCTCGGCTACCTCAACAATTTTTATAGAATCGTGATCCCAACCTAAACGTGTTTTTACTGTAATTGGTAAATGTGTACGCTTTACCATCGCCTCTGTTAGCGAAACCATTAAATCGATATCTTTTAAAATACCTGCGCCAGCACCTTTAGACACTACTTTTTTTACAGGGCATCCAAAATTAATATCGATAATGTCTGGCTTAGAGCGCTCTACAATATCTACAGTTTGCAGCATACTGTCTAAATTAGCTCCAAAAATTTGAATGCCAACAGGACGCTCTTTCTCGTAGATATCTAACTTAATAACACTCTTTGCAGCATCACGTATTAAACCTTCGCTAGAAATAAATTCTGTATATACTACATCGGCACCTTGCTCTTTACATAATGCTCGAAAAGGTGGATCGCTTACATCTTCCATAGGTGCTAAAAGCAACGGAAAATCTGGTAGTTCTATGTTATCTATTTTTACCAAAGTATTCTTTTTTTGAAGTGCAAAATTACAGTTTTTTATGTAAATCGATTATTGCTCAAAGCAATTATTGTATTTTTAGAATTAAAACCAATACAATGCAACCTAAATTCGCTATTATATTTATCTTTCTTTTAATTTTAAATTGTAACTCTTCTAAAGTTTCTGAAACTAAAAAATCTAAACCATTAAAAACGGTTACAACAGACAAGTATTCTTTTTCTCACCCAAATGATTGGTATACCTTTTACTGGCATGATAAGCTAAATGTTACTTCAGAAAGTATAAAGGATAGAGGTTTAAACGTGTACAACAATAAAATTTCTATTTTAGAAAACAGCCTAGCACTTTTCAATACGAATACAAATAAAGATATTAATTCTTTAGAAGACTATGTAAATCATTACATTGAAAATTTTAGAGAGCAAAGCAATTATACAGATATAGATTTTAAAAAAGAAAGTAAAATAATGCCTAACGGTACTATTTATATATTAAATACTTATCAAAAATGGAAAGGTAAAGCATCTAGATCTGTTATTTATTTCCTAAAAAAAGACGATGCTATTTATCATATCAATTATACTAGCTCTACTTTTATTCATAAAAAATATCTAGAGAAAGCTATGTCTATTTTAAATTCTTTTAATATAAAATAAATTTGAACATTCCTTTTGAACCTCATCTTTTTGGCTACACCATTAATATTCATCTCATTTTAGAGTATGCTGCCTTTTTTATAGCCTTTAGATATTATGTTTACATCCGAAAAAACACAGATGATAGTATAACATCGTCCAACAGATTATCTATTATTTTAGGTGCAGCTATTGGCGCATTAATTGGTTCTAGATTAGTTGGTTTGTTAGAAAACCCATTGGCTAAATTTTCTCAAGAAAACCTCATTCAATTACTTAATACTAAAACCATAATGGGAGGGCTTTTTGGCGGTTTATTAGGTGTAGAAATTGCTAAAAAAATTATTGGAGAACGTACCTCATCTGGAGACTTATTTGTCTTTCCTATTATCCTTGGTATTTTTATTGGCCGTATAGGTTGTTTCCTTTCTGGAATTAATGAATTTACCTACGGAAAACAATCTCACTTTTTTACTGCAATGGATTTAGGTGATGGTATTTTACGACATCCCGTTGCGTTATACGAGTTATTGTTTTTAATAGTTTTGTTTTTCAGTTTAAAGCAGTTAAAAAAGACTGTTGTTTTAGAAAATGGTGAACTATTTAAATGGTTCATGATTCTCTATTTTGGTTTCCGGTTTTTTATAGAGTTCTTAAAACCTAATGTATTTTACGTATTAGGGTTAAGTACTATTCAACTTTTATGCATAATTTGTATCCTGTATTATAATAAAACCCTTTTAAAACGCTTAAATCATGCCCGTTAGAAAATATACTTATTACGATTTTACATTAAGTTTATGTCCAGAGTGTTTGCGTCGTGTAGATGCCAAAATCGTTTTCGAAAACGGTAATGTTTACATGCTTAAACGTTGTAAAGAACACGGAAATTCTAAAGTACTTATTGCAGATGATATAGAGTATTATAAAAACATAAGAAACTATAATAAGCCAAGCGAAACACCATATACATTTAATACAAAAACAGATTACGGTTGTCCATACGATTGTGGTTTGTGCCCAGACCACGAACAGCACTCTTGCTTAACAGTTGTAGAAGTTACCGATCGCTGTAATTTAACATGTCCAACCTGTTATGCGGGGTCTTCTCCAACCTACGGAAGGCATCGTTCTTTAGACGAAATTAAAACCATGTTAGATACTATTGTAGCTAACGAAAAAGAACCCGACGTTGTACAAATTAGCGGTGGTGAGCCAACGATTCACCCGCAGTTTTTTGAGATATTAGATTATGCAAAATCGCTTCCTATACGGCATTTAATGCTGAATACTAATGGTATTAAAATTGCTAAAGAAGAAGGATTCGCCAAGCGTTTAAAAACTTATGCTCCCGATTTCGAGATTTATTTACAATTCGATTCTTTTGAAAACAGTGTACTTCGTGAATTGCGTGGTGCCGATTTAAATACCATTAGAGAACAAGCTATTGCTAATTTAAATGGCATTAACTTATCTACAACTTTGGTCGTTACGCTTCAAAAAGGATTAAACGACCACGAAATAGGAAAAATTATCGATTATGCATTACTACAAAAATGTGTACGCGGTGTAACACTTCAGCCTACACAAATTGCTGGGCGTTTAGAGCATTTTAATCCAGAAACGGATAGAATGACATTAACAGAGGTACGCCGAAAAATCATGGAACAAACGTCTGTTTTTAATAGCGACGATTTAATTCCTGTACCTTGTAATCCTGATGCTTTAGTTATGGGTTATGCACTTAAATTAGGCGGGGAGGTATTTCCGTTAACACGATATATAAACCCAACAGATTTATTAGATAATAGTAAAAACACCATTATTTACGAGCAAGACGAATCCTTACATGGTAAAATGATAGAGTTATTTAGTACTGGTAATTCGGTAGAAGTTGCTGAGGAAAATCTAAAATCTATTATGTGTTGTTTACCTAATATAGATGCACCTAATTTAGGTTACGATAATTTATTTAGAGTTATTATTATGCAATTTATAGATGCTTATAATTTTGATGTTAGAGCCATAAAAAAATCATGTGTGCATATTGTAGATAAGGATAATAAAATTATACCTTTTGAAACTATGAATCTTTTTTACAGAGATGACAAAAAACAACATTTAGAAGTATTAAGAAACGAACTGTAATATGGGAATATTATTAATTACACTTTTAGTATTAATATTACCTGTTTTCTTTTTGTTTGTGTTAGGCAATACAGCAAAAGCAAATAACAATAAAGACAGAGCAAAATTATTTTATATCTTAGGTGTTGTCTATTTAATAGTAGGCTTAGGTGTTTGTGGTACTTTATTATTAGATTTTAGAATAAATTAATTTATAAAAAGAGCAAATATTTATGGTAATATGATGTAATAAACGTAATAATTATGACATTTTTAGAAGTAGGAAATTTAGACGGCATATTTGTATTAATAGGGCTTATTATGTTTGGCCCAGCTATTGTGCTATTTATTATTGCCATAATATTGGGTGTTAAAAATAAAAAGAAAGCTGCTAAAATATTTTGGATTTTAGGTGTGGTCTATTTATTAATTAGCTTGGGTATTTGTGGTACTATATTAGCTGGTTATTAATACGTTTTAAAACCCACAAACCATAAATACCAAGAAATAATTCGGCAGCAGTTCCAAAAACATAACCAAATGTTGGGATACCATCTAATAAAATACTCACGACTCTACCAAAACCTAAACCTAACATAAATACAATATTGGTAGTAATGGCGGTTTTAAAATAAGTTGCTTTAAACAGTCCTAAACACCAAAGTGTAGAACAACCTAAATAGAGCCCCATTATGGCTTTATAAAAATTATGTTCGTCTATGGTTTCCAATTGCATATCAAAGGACAAGTCTGGATTAAATCCATAAACGAAAGCCACAGGAACAACAATTAATAATGAAATTATTAAGTGAATTTTATTAATAAAGTCGTCTTGGGTTTTTATCATGTAATAATGACTTAAAATGTTACCTCAACCTCAACCTCTTCTCCATTTCTATTCACAACAACTTTGGTAGTATCACCTTTTTTATAAGTAGATAATGCTTGCATATAACTCATCATGTCCGAAATATTACTATCTCCCATTTTAATTACAATATCTCCTTTTTGTATGCCTGCATTAGTTGCTGGTGTATCTGCTCTAGTACCATCTATTCGCATACCTTTACCATCGAATAAATAATCTGGTGTAACGCCTAAACCTACTTCAAATTTAGGTACGGCATCACTTTCATTTTTAGTCGCTCTAAATGGTAGTTTTCCGTTATTATCTAAGTCGGTAATAACTTCAAAAATATAATTAGAAATGGTTTGCATCCCCTCATAATTAAGCTTTTCTACATCATCACCTGGTTTGTGGTAATCTTCATGTTGTCCTGTAAAAAAGTGTAATACAGGAATGTCTGCATTGTAAAATGAGGTATGATCACTTGGGCCAACGCCAGATTCTTTTTGTACTAATTTAAAACTAGTATTATGTGCCTTAAGCGTTTGTTTTAGTATTGGAGAAGTCCCAACGCCATAAACAGCTAAGGTACTGTCTTGTTTTAAGCGGCCAACCATATCCATATTAATCATATAGTTGACTTTTTTAGTATCTATTGTTGGGTTCTTTACAAAATAATTAGAGCCTAATAAGCCCATTTCTTCTCCAGAAAACGCCATAAACAAATAATTGTTTTTAGTATTTACACCTTTTAATTTACTCGCTAAATTTAATAATACTGCAACACCGCTGGCATTATCGTCTGCTCCATTATGGATTGCGGTTTCTCCTCTGTGCAAAGATCCTTCAGCTCCCAAACCTAAATGGTCGTAATGCGCACCTATAATAATAGTATGCTCTGCTTTATTATTTATATAACCAATAACATTGGTTCCTGTAATAGTACTATCTCCGTCTTTTACAGTATAGTTTACTGCTTGATGTGGATCTGTTTTTGGTCTAAAAGAAAAGGTTTGAAAATAATTATCAGTTCCTTTAGGTAGCAACCCTAAGTCTTTAAAACGTTCCGAAATGTATTTGGCAGCTTTCTGTTCTCCATTACTTCCGGTTTGTCGTCCTTCTAAAGCATCAGATGCTAAGTAAGCTACATCATCTTTTATACTTACAACACGCTTACTTTCTGTTGTACAACTGATTAAAAACATTAAAAAAAAGGAAGCTATAGCGTATTTCATTTTAAGAAGTATTAATTTTACACAAAATTAGGCATTAATTATTATATATACTTAGCATGCGATTCACTTACTTTTTATTTATCTGTATAGCCTTTTTTTCTTGTAAAGAAGAAAAGAAAAACGAAACTACACCCCCTGTGGCAGAAACTGCTGTAACAAAAAACCCGTTAATATATCCAGAAGAAAAACATTTTAAAGACTTACGTCAAGTAACATTTGGTGGAGATAATGCTGAAGCGTATTGGAGTTTTGATGATAAACAGTTAGTGTTTCAATCTAATAACGAAAAATGGAATGTAGGTTGCGACCAAATGTTTTTAATGAATGCAGATGAAACCTTTAATGGTAGCATTCCTCCAATGATTAGTACAGGAAAAGGGCGTACTACTTGTGCTTATTTTTTACCAGATAACAAACATATTATTTACGCTTCTACACATTTAGGCGCAGAGGAATGCCCAGACACACCGTTGAGTAAAAACGGAAAGTATATTTGGCCAATTTATGATTCTTACGACATTTTTGTTGCAGATTTACAAGGTAATATCGTTAAGCAATTAACTAACGAGGTTGGTTATGATGCCGAACCAACAGTATCTCCTAAGGGAGACAAAATTGTATTTACCTCAACTAGAAGTGGCGATTTAGAGCTATACACTATGAATATTGACGGAAGCGATGTTAAACAAATAACTAACGAATTGGGTTACGATGGTGGTGCATTTTTCTCTCCAGATGGCACACAGTTAATTTTCCGTTCTTCTCGCCCTAAAACAGAAGAAGAAATTAAAGATTATAAAGATTTATTTGCCGAAGGTTTGGTAGAACCAACAGAAATGGAGTTATATATATGTAATGCAGATGGAAGCAACTTAAGACAACTTACAGATTTAGGTAATGCTAATTGGAGTCCGTTTTTTCACCCTTCTGGGAAAAAGATATTATTCTCTTCTAATTTTGAAGCAGAGCGTGGTTTCCCTTTTAACCTTTATCTTATAGATACAGACGGTAAAAACTTAGAGCGTGTAACGCATGGCGAAACCTTTGATGCTTTTCCTGTGTTTTCTAACGATGGTAAAAAATTAGCCTTTTCATCTAATAGACATAATGGTGGCGGGCGCGATACTAATTTATTTATAGCCGAATGGCAAGATTAATTATTTAAACGATTACGCTCGCTTGACGATTTTGTGCGTTGGTTAGTTTTTAAAGTTGTATTGCCAAATTTATAGCTAAATCCTAATCTAATATAACGATTGTCTAAATCTCTAAAATTAAAGTTATCCTGATTAGCATATTTAGAAATAATTTCAAAATCCTGCATATTAAATAAATCGTTTACCGCTAAAGAAAGTGTTCCTTTTTTATTAAATATTTTCTTTTTAACGGATAAGTCTGAAATTAATCTTGGAGCGACTCTTCTAAAGCCACTTTGATTTTTACTAATGTATGTTAATCCGAAATCTAGACTCAAGCTTTTATCCTTTAAAAAAGAAAGGCTATTACTTAAGGTTGTATAATTGGTCCATTGATCTGCTTTTATAGCATTATTATTAAAAACCGTTTCATCTTGTATATTATATATAGAGGTATATAAGTACACCGACCAGTTTTCTTTTAAATCAAACGATGTAGTAAAATCTAACCCAAACTCTCTTGTCTTATTTAAGTTTATTGGAGAGTAAATAATAATGTTGTCTGTATTATTTTGCAATGGCAACTCAAAAATATTCGATTTTGTATCCTTATAATACAATTCAATATTGTAATCTGAAACCGTAGTTCCTATTAACACTCTATTAGTAAAAGTAGGTTGTAGTGTTGGGTTTCCTGAAACAATTGTATTATCATTTAAAAAGAAATTAAACGGGTTTAAAGATTTATAACTAGGTCTCCCTATACTTCTTTTAAAATTAGTATAAACAGTTGTTTGGTCAGACACTTGATAGCTTATATTCAAGGTTGGAAACAGCTCTAAATAATCCTGATTATTCTTTTCGCTAGTATGCACAGATTTTCCTTCAATGTGGGTGTGTTCTGCTCTTAATCCTGCAGAAAAACGCCATGCCTCCCATCGTTTATCAAAACTAATATAGCCAGCAAAAATAGATTCTTTATAACTATAATCATTCGTGTTATTTACATTTAATGTTTGCTCTCCTGTATTAGGGTCTATATCCAATTGTACTATATCGCTCTTTGTTTTTATGTTAGACGATTTAAGCCCAGCACTAAAGGATGCCTTATTTTCTAAAGACAAATCATAATCTATTTGTGTCGTAAAAATGTCTGTATTTTGATTACTATTCGTTCTAAAAATAGTTCTAAAATCAAAGGCATTGTTTGCATCAAAATAATTACTATTTACCATCTGGTCTCTATCGTAATCGTATGCCGTAAGATGACTATTAATAGATAATGTAGATTTACTATCCAGTTTATGCACAAAGTCTAAATCGAAACCTAGATTATGTTTTTTATCTCTAGATAGGTTATGCGAATCGAACCGAAAGTTTATGTCATCGTTAGCATCAAAAATTATCGATTCTCCATTTGTTAAATATTTAAAATAGGGTAAAAACAAAAGATTCGAGCTTAAACTCAATGTGTTTTTATCGTTTATTAAATAATCGAAATTAAAGCTTAAATTATGAGTTTCAGACCATGTATTCCTGTTTAATCTAGAATCCCAACGCTCATTAATATTATTATTAGCATCTAAGTAATTAACTTTTTCTTCGTTATTTCTGTTAATTTTATTTTTTGAAGCACTATAGTTAGCGTTAAGACTCACTTTTTTAGTTTTATAAAACTGACTTATTCCAGCATTATATCTAGAAAAAACACCTTGCCTGAAATTTGCAAAAACATTTCCTCTATATCCCGTAATTAAATTTTTAAGCATTACTATATTTAATACAGCACCATTATCTGCATCATACCTTGCAGAAGGGTTAGTGATAACTTCTATTTTTTGAATACTATTTGCCGATGAGTTTTCTAATAGTTGTGTTAATTCACTAGATGATAAATTTACCTTTCTATTATTAATATATATCGTAGGTGTTGTATTTTTAACAGAAATTTCATTATCAAAAATTAAAACACCTGGTGTACGTTTTAATACTTCTAAAATAGAGCCTTCACTTAACGATGTGTTAGCGATATTAAAAATTAAACGATCTGATTCTTTTTTTAAAGTTGGGCGTTTGGTAGTTATTATAACCTCTCCTATATTTTCTGTAGTGGCTTTTAAAATAATAGGATCTAAACTAGTATTTTTAAACAACTCTAAAGTACTTTCTCCTGTTTCATATCCTAAAAAAGAGGCCTTTATTATATATTTCCCTGGTTTTAACCCTTCAAATTTATAGAGACCTTCATCATTTGAAGACATTCCTTTTAACTGGTTAACCTCTAAGTTAACGACTTCAAAACACAGAATATTGGCATAAGGAATTGGCCTATTTTGTTCGTCTAGTAAAACCCCAGAAATAGTAAGGTCTTGAGCAAATATTACTGTAGACCAAAACAGTAAAAAGATGTACAGAGAATACTTCAAAAAATATAACTTTTATTTGCTTCGCAAGATAGTATTTGTTTATCACTTATTATTACGGTAAAAACCGTAAATTTAAAGGAGCTGCTCCCTAAATAAAATTCAAGAAAAACTTAATAAATACTCTATATTTGCAACATCTTACACATGGGAAGATTTTAGACTATGAAGAACATTAGAAATTTTTGCATTATTGCACACATCGATCACGGAAAAAGTACGTTAGCAGATCGTTTACTTGATTATACAGGTGCTGTAACTGCTCGTGAAAAACAAGATCAACTTTTAGATAGTATGGATTTAGAGCGCGAACGTGGTATTACCATTAAATCGCATGCCATACAAATGGAATATATTTATGAAGGCCAAGAGTATATTTTAAACTTAATTGATACACCTGGTCACGTGGATTTCTCTTACGAAGTGTCTAGATCTATTGCGGCCTGCGAAGGTGCTTTATTAATTGTAGATGCTGCACAAAGCATTCAAGCGCAAACCATTTCTAACCTATACTTGGCTTTAGAAAATGATTTAGAGATTATTCCTGTACTTAATAAAGTAGATTTACCTAGTGCTAACCCAGAGGAAGTAACCGATGACATTGTGGATTTATTAGGTTGCGACCCTAGCGAAGTAATACACGCTAGTGGAAAAACAGGGTTTGGTGTAGATAATATATTAAAAGCAATTATAGAACGTATTCCTGCTCCAGAGGGAGATCCTGAAGCTCCTTTACAAGCTTTAATTTTCGATTCGGTTTATAATACTTTTAGAGGTATTGAAACTTATTTTAGAGTCTTTAATGGAGAAATTAAAAAAGGGCAAAAAATAAAATTTGTTGCTACAGATAAAGAGTATTTTGCTGACGAAGTTGGTACTTTAAAGCTTAATCAAGTTGCAAAACAAAGTGTAAAGGCTGGAGATGTAGGGTATTTAATTACTGGTATTAAAACCGCCAAAGAAGTTAAGGTTGGAGATACTATTACAGATTTTGCAAACCCAACAACTAATATTGTTGAAGGTTTTGAAGATGTAAAACCTATGGTATTTGCTGGTATTTATCCTGTAGATACTGAAGATTATGAAGAGCTTAGAAGTTCTATGGAAAAGCTTCAATTAAATGATGCGTCTTTAGTATTTCAGCCAGAAAGCTCTGCTGCATTAGGTTTTGGTTTTCGTTGTGGTTTTTTAGGGATGCTACACATGGAAATTATTCAAGAGCGTTTAGAGCGAGAGTTTGATATGACTGTAATAACAACAGTGCCTAACGTATCATACTTTGCTTATACTAATAAAGAACCCGATGTTCCTTTTACAGTAAATAACCCAAGTGATTTACCAGAACCAACGACTATTAACCGTGTTGAAGAACCGTATATAAAAGCCACCATAATTACTAAAGCAGATTTTGTTGGTAATGTTATGAGTTTGTGTATAGAAAAACGAGGGATGATTACTAATCAAACGTATTTAACACCAGAACGTGTGGAGTTAACATTCGATATGCCTTTGGCTGAAATTGTTTTTGATTTTTATGATAGATTAAAAACGGTTTCAAAGGGTTATGCTTCTTTTGATTATTCGCCAATAGGTATGCGAGTGTCTAAATTAGTACGATTAGATGTCCTGTTAAATGCACAACCTGTAGATGCTTTGTCTGCATTAATTCATGCCGATAATGCGCAACAGATTGGTAAGAAAATGTGCGAGAAGTTAAAAGAGCTTATTCCTAGACAACAGTTTGATATTCCTGTACAAGCAGCTATTGGGGCAAAAATTATTTCTAGAGAAACCATAAAAGCATTACGTAAAGATGTAACGGCTAAATGTTATGGTGGAGATATTTCTCGTAAAAGAAAGTTATTAGAAAAACAGAAAAAAGGAAAAAAACGTATGCGACAAGTTGGTAATGTAGAAATACCTCAACAAGCATTTATGGCTGTATTAAAGCTTAACGACTAGTATACTTTTTAGAAAAACAAAAAATGCCTTTAATAAATTATTAAAGGCATTTTTTATTCAAAATAGGCGCAGCTCTAGTCCATTTCCGACTCTACAACTTCAACATCAAAAGGTTTACCTAAATATACTAAGGTCTTTTCATCTCCAATTTCCATAGTTTTGCTATGAGATGATATAATAGTTAACTCTCCTTCTTTATCTTTAATAAATAACGGAATAATATCTTTATTTTTATTAGTTATCTCTATTAAACTATTATAATGATCTTTATCTCTTATTTCTATTTCCTGAATGCTAGGGTATTTTCTTGTAGCATTTGTTAACGTATTAAAATCATCTGTATGCGAAAACAAACCTTCCTTTGGGTTATTATTTTCATCTTGCATTTCATCAACAGAAACTAATCTAAACGACCCATTCTCCCCGAACTGCTTACTAAACTTGTTAATTGCATATTTATTAATGTCTGCGTTTCCTGTTAAGGCCATTAAGTACCCCATATCACTAAGTTCTATATTATCTAATAAAGTGTCTGAATAGATATTAGTATTTATGGCTTCTAAGCCCAATTCTTTGGCTTTATTTATGTTATTTTGGTTACTATCTATTAATACAACGTGTCTACCATTAGACTCTAAATAATGTCCTAACAAGCGAGAAACTTTTGATGCTCCTACAATTAAAATACCATCAGATTTTGTTAAAAAGACACCTACTAACTTTGCAAACAATCTAGCAGTTGTAGCATTAAGTAAAACTGTTCCTAAAACAATCATAAATACTAATGGGGTAATATATTCTGCTCCTTCTACGCCTTGTTTCATTAGTTTACTACCAAACAGCGAAGCAATTCCTGCAGCCACAATCCCTCTTGGTCCTACCCAGCTAATAAATAACTTTTCGTTTACTTTAAGCTTAGAGTTTGCAGTGCTGAGAAAAACAGCCAAGGGTCGTACAATAAATACAACTAAAACAAATAGTACTGCTGTTTTCCAATTATATAATAATAGCAAATCATCAAAATTAATATTTGCGGATAGTAATATAAAAAGTATAGAAATTAATAAAACACTTAAAGATTCTTTAAAATATAATAGTTCTTTTAAGTTCTCTAATTTTCCATTTCCTAACACCATTCCCATAACAACTACTGCCAATAAACCAGACTCATGTGCAAAGATTTCTGACTCAACAAATACTAACAATACAGCAGAAAGTGATACAACATTTAAAAGGTAGTGCGGAATAAACTTTTTATTAATAGCGTAAGCCAATGCGTGCGCAAATGTAAAACCAAAAGTAGTTCCAAAAAGTATAATTTTGCCAAACTCTATTAATGCTGTTTTAGTAAAGCCACTATCGCCCTCTACACTTATAAACTCGAAAACCAGTACTGCCACTAAAGCTCCTATAGGGTCTATTAAAATACCTTCCCATTTTAACACAGTAGAGATGTCTTTTTTTAATGGAATATTTCTAAGAATTGGTGTAATTACCGTTGGTCCAGTTACTATAATTAATCCTGAAAATAAAAAGGATAACTCCCAACTTAAACCAAAGGTAAAATGTGCTATAAGTCCTGCTCCAAAGAATGTTATAGCAGATCCTAGAGTAATTAACTTTGTAATTACGGGGCCTACGGTTTTAATCTCAGATCTCTTGAGTGTTAAGCCTCCTTCAAATAAAATAATACTAATAGCTAACGATACAAAATAATACAAGCTTTCTCCTGGAAACAATCCTTTTTCGCCTGTCCAAACGGGTTCTATCCATTTACTACCATCTTCGCTTAAAAATTCTGCAGCTATAGGCCCTACAAGTAAACCTATTAATATTAATGGTAAAATAGCTGGTATTTTAAACTTCCATGCAACCCACTGTGCTAAAATACCTAGTATAATTATTCCTGCTAACTCTAACATATAAAACGTTTTATGTGAAAATAAATAATTTAATTAATATTACCTTTATTTTATTGAGCTAAAAATAAACCTTAAAATCTTTAAATATGGTCTGTTTCAAAGTTTTTTTAAATTAAAAAAAATGTTATCTTTCAATTTTTCTGAATTTAAAATACGTGACTTTAAAACCTTTTAAAAGTATTGGCATTGGTGTAGCATTTTCACCAAACTTAAAAGCAAACCTTTTTGAGGTAGCTCGTTTATCACAGTTTTTTAATTCTAAATTAATATTAATTCATGTTGGTCCAGCTTCTCAAGAAAAAACAGAGGCTTTAAAAATTATCTTAGATAATTTTAGTTACATAGATTATGAGGTCGTTTTTAAAACAGGTGATCCCGTTAATGTTATTTTATCTATTTCTGAAGAAAAAAAAATAGACTTATTAGTGCTTGGTGCCTTACAGCGAGAAAACTTTTTAAAATACTACGTAGGCTCCATTGCTAGAAAAATTACTAGACGTGCAAAATGCTCAATTTTATTATTAATTAAACCTTCTATAGAAAGAGTATCTTGTCAACATATTGTAGTTAATGGTTTAAAAGACCCAAAAACGGAACAAACCATAGCCACTGCTTTTTATGTTGCCAAGCAATTACGTGCAGATCGTATTACTATAGTTGAAGAGATAAAACAAAATGAAGTTGCTATAAAAGTAGATGATGACAAATCATTACGGAAGGCTACTATTTTCAAAGAACGATTAAAATTAAGGGAAGAAACACGTATTAAAGAAATTATTGCACACATTCCTGAAACATACACAAAAAATATAGCAATAAAATCACAGCCCATTTTTGGAAAACAGGGTTACTCTATTGGGCATTATGCACAAATTTCTCGTGCCGATTTATTAATTATGAATGCACCAACAAAAATGACTTTTTGGGATCGTCTATTTCCACATGATATTGAACATATTTTAACCGAATTACCAACCGATGTTCTAATTATTCAATGAGCCCAAAAAAGGATAATATAGCTCAGTTTTTTAAAGCATTACCCAAAAATATTTTTTCTGGTTTTGTTGTAAGTCTTATTGCTTTACCTCTAGGTTTGGGCTTAGCTATGGCAAGTGATGCTCCTCCAATTTCAGGAATAATAGCGGCGGTAATTGGTGGTTTTGTTGTATCTATTTTAGGAGGTAGCCATGTAACTATTGCTGGACCAGGTAATGGTTTAGTTGGAGTACTGTTAATAGCTATAACAACTCTAGGTATAGAAAGTGCATATGCTGCTATTATATGTTCTGGCGGTTTACTAATGCTTCTTGGTTTTTTGCGACTAGGCAAGTTAGCAGATTTTTTTCCATCTTCTGCAATTCAAGGCATGTTGGCAGCTATTGGTTTAATTATTTTAGGGAAACAATTTCATATCATGTTAGCGCATCGTATAAAGCGGGAAGACACTATAGATTACCTTTTAGAGATTCCGTATACTATTAACGATGCTATACATTATGATAACACAGGGCTTATTTATGCTGCCATTGCTGGTGTTTTAAGTTTTGCTATAATGATATTTTATTCAAAAATTAGAAATAAATATTTGCAGCTAATTCCTGCTCCAATGTGGATTGTTATTCTGTCTATAGCCTTTAGTTATTATTTTGAATTAGTAGCACATGAAAAGAACCCTATAGATATTAGTTACATGATTTCGGGCATACCAGAATTCTCAGAAATTATAGCACAATTACCTTCGGTTAATTTTAGTAAAATAGGATCGTTTCCGTTTTGGACAAGCGTTTTAGCTTTAACCCTTATAGCAAGTATAGAATCGTTATTAAGTATAAAAGCAGTAGATAAATTAGATCCAGAAAAACGACGTTCTAATGTTAATCGCGATTTAAAAGCGTTAGGGCTAGCAACTGTAGGTAGTGGTTTTTTAGGCGGACTAAATGTTGTTACTGTAATAGCGCGGAGCTCTGTAAATGTAAATAACGGGGGAAGTAACCGTTCTTCTAACTTTTTTCATGCTACATTTCTAGTCATATTTATTGTATTATTTAGCTCACAATTAACTAGAATACCGCTTCCTGCATTAATGGCTATTTTAGTATATACAGGTTATAAACTAGCTTCGCCTAGCACTATTCGTAATATATTTTCTATTGGTAAAGAGCAGCTTATTATCTTTTTTGTTACACTTTTAGTAACCTTAAAAATTGGATTAATAACAGGTATAATATCTGGAGTTTTAGTTACTTTTATTATCCATGTGGTTATAAACAAAAACTTTGGTTTGTTTGCAAAAAACGTGTTAAAACCAAACGTTTTAATGTATAAAGAAGTAAATGATGAAAACAATTACTATTTAAGTATAAAGCACTTTTGTAGTTTTTTAAACTATTATAAGTTAAAGGAAAAAATTAATGCCATTCCAGAAAATGAAGATGTCGTTGTAGATTTTTCTCTTTGTAAGTTTGTTGACCATACTGTTATGGAAAACCTCAACAATTATCAAGAGTTATTTAAAAAACGTGGTGGTACTTTTGAGGTTGTTGGTTTAGATCTACATGATACAGACTCCAAACACCCTTTTGCTTTACGCCGCTTACTTCCTGTGCCAAATATTATTAAAAATAATTTAACAAGGAGGCAAACCAGTATTGAAGAATTAGCTATAGACTACAAGCTAAACTACATGCATGAAAAACAAAAAAACATTGATTTTTTAAATACTTTTTTATTCTTTAGAACAAAGCAAATAAACCATATTTATAATCAGTTAGTAAATACAAATGAAGCATTAACACTTTTTGATATTGAATTTTCTGAAGGAGAGTTTATTGCAAAAGAAGTAGTACGCTCTACAATGCTATACATAGATTTAAACAAAGACATTCCTGAGTTTACGTTAGACCGAGAGGGTTTTTTAGAGAAAATTTATGCATTTGCTGGTTTTAAAGACATCCCAATACAAAACCATAATGACTTCTCTAATCGTTTTTACTTATTAGGAGAAGACGAAACTAAAATAAAAGCGCTTTTTAATGACGATGTCACCCACTTCTTTGAAAGTAACCCTTATTATCATATAGAGTCTAACGGTAGTAGCTTACTAATTTTTGGACGCGAACGCCAAGCTAGTATTAAAGAAATTAAAGCGCTTTTTGATTTTGGTAAACGTTTAAAAGAGGTACTCTCTTAATTAAACTGTTTTCGATTTTTTTTGGGTTCTTAAAAACTCTATTATTACAATTAGTATTGCGCTTATTCCAAATAAAGGAAACACAAGCCCTAATACAACAATACAGGCTATTATACCATAACCAACTTTAAATTTACCAGGAATTTTTGGTGTTCCCCAATTGCCTTTTTGTTTGCGTTTTAAATACGATAATAACCCTGCAATACTTAAACATAATAACAATACAGCAATACTTAGCATTAAAAACCAATTCCATTGCCCAAATTGTCCTTGGTGAAAAGCCATTAACCATAGTCTACCTCTCATTAAAATACCTACATCTCCCCATTCGTGTTTAACTAACTGCTCGCCTGTATATTGATCGAAATGAAAGCGTTTTTGTTTCCCTAAATTAAAGGTGGTATTAAAAATACTATACACTCCTTTTTCGTTTTTAGGCAAACCAATACTTACTTCGCCTTCTAAATTCATAGATTTTGCTAACGCAACTATAGCATCTAAGGGCATTGCTTCTCCTGTTGCTTTCGATTGTACTGCACGTGCATCCCATGTTTTTGGATATCCTGTATTAGTTACTTTTTGAACCCATTTAAAATTAGCTCCAAAAACATCTGTCCAAGGGAAACCACCAGCTAGTGTTAGTAACAGTAATAATGAAATCCAAAAACCTAAAACGGCATGTAAGTCTCTAAATAAAATGCGTTTTCCTTGTTTTAACCTTACAGTAAAAAAGCCTTTTAGTCCTTGTTTTCTATTTGGCCAAAACACATAAATTCCCGTAATAATTAATACCACCATCCAACTAGCAATAAGCTCGATAATTTTGGTTCCAAATTTGCCTAAAAGTAACTCGCCGTGTAATTTTCTAACGGTATGCATTTTAGAATCTTTAGGGCTTATTTTTCCTGAAACCTCTCCTTTATATGGGTTAATATAGACACTATTTTTATGGCTGAATCTCCCAGAAACAAATTCTGTTGCTTGATTTTTTTTATTGGGTATCACCATAATATTTGGCTCTTTTTTAGCAACTGCTTTTGCTAACTTCCATTGTTTTTGAAACGATATGGCATTACCTTCTGCTTTTATAACCTTTATGGTTTCTTGTTTTGGTCCATCGTAATTATCTTTAAAAAGATAAATACCTCCAGTGATTGCCAATAGTATTATAAAAGGTAAGGACACTAACCCTGCTATAAAATGCCACTTCCAAAGCCATTGGTTTAATTTGTTATTCTTTTTTAACATTATTAAATGTTTTTAGAAGCAACCTAAAAAGATTTGTTTTATTTTACCTTTCAGGTTGCTTATTTATATTAAAACTTATATTTCAACCCAAAGTGAAAAGCTCTAGGGTTACCAATGGTGTAAGAATTCTCGCTTCTAAATCTATTATATGATGCTCTTGCAGCATATAAATCATCAAATAAGTTAAGCGCATGTACCCAAATATTAATACCTTTTATTTCGTATGATATAAGTGCGTTAAATATATTATGCCCATTATAAGTTGCAGTACTAAAAGTACCATCCTCGTTATCTATTTGGCCTTCAAAACTAGTGTTGTATTTTCCAACCAATTCATGTGTAACACTAATGGCAAGGTTTTTAATAGCATTGGGTTTATATATTATTTTAGAGGTTCCTAAAAGTTTTGGTGCTGTTTCTCTATCGGTATCAGAATAATCTACTCCTCGATCAAAAAAGTCTACATACCTATGTTTTGCAAAACTTCCATTATGGCTAATGGTTAATTCTTGAGTAGGTTTATAATTTACACCATATTCTATACCATACGACCTTGTTTTACCTGCATTAGTATTAAAAAACTCATCATTTTCATCGCGAAGGGTAATTAAAGTATTCTTTCCTTCTAAAAGGTATATGGCTGCATCGATTTGTAAATCTTGTGCTACTTTAAAATAAGTTCCTATTTCAAAATTATTATAGTTACTTGGTTTTAAATCGAAAACATCACCTCCTACACCTACAAAACTATTTCTGTATAATGTAGACGTTTGCGGTGGGGTAAATCCGTTAGAGTAATTAGCATATAACCCTAAAAATCTATTTACATTATAGTTTACTCCTAATTTAGGAGATACGTTATTATAGTTGTTTTTTGAGTCTTTAGGCCCTGCAATACCATCTACTAAATTATTATAATCATATTCAAAACCATCATAACGTAATGCTGCTGTTACTTTTAAAGCATTTGTTGGGTTTATTTCATATTGTAAATAGCCAGCATAGTTTAAAATACTAGCTTCATAATTTAAAATAAAGTCATCTCCGCTGCGTGTAAAGTCTATATTTTGCCCTGTTTCTGTGTCTACAATTACCGAAAGTCGTTCTGCAACATAATCTTGGGGCGAATAATCTACAGAAGACCCTACAATTAAAGACGAATTAGCAAAATCAAAATCCATTTTATGTTGTATTAAACCAACATAACTTTTAAAAGCATTATTATTTAATTCTCCACTACCAAATCCTGTTAACTGGCCTTGATTTCTAAACTGACGAATGCGATATGATGGGTTTTGCCCCATTTCGTTAACTCTTAAAACAAAATTAAAGGCTGTTTTGTGTTTTGTATTCCACTGTTTGTTTATTGTACTTCTTACCCTAAAAGCAAAAGCGTCTCGTTCTGTAAACGTTTGATCGCTTTCGTAGTTTCCGCCTCTGTAATCCGATTCACTTAGAGAACCTGTCATGTCCGATCTATAGTCTACTATATCAAAAACATTGGTCCACTCTAAAGTTGGAGATAAATGGTTTACATTTTTAAATGTTAGTGCAAATTTTTCGTAATTACTATGTTGCACTGGGCCATCTTCTCTTTTTACATATTGTGTTCCTAAATAAAATCCAACATTTTCGCCAGCGTATTTAGACAATTCTAAATCGTAACGTGTTAACCCTAAATCGTTAATTTGAAACCCAGCACTTCCTGTAAAATCTCGGGTTGGATTTTTAGTTATAAAGTTAAAACTTCCTCCAATAGCTTCACTTCCGTAAATACTAGATGCTGGCCCTTTTAATACCTCAACTTTATTATATGATATGTCATTCATTTCTAATAAAGCGTTATGGTTAAATACCGCTGTAGGTCGTATTGGTAAACCATCTTCTACATACAAAAACAATGACTTTGTTGAAATTGGAGTACGTGCGGCCATAAAATGCTGCTCGTTACTTGCTGCTCTAGAAGTAGACATTAAAACACCTGGTACATCATTTACCAATTGATCTATACCAAAAGCTTTAGTTTGTTCTATTTCTTTTGCTGTAATAACAGAAATAGAAGCTGGTACTTCCTTGCGTTGTTGTGCTTCTCTACTTGCAGAAATAACAACCTCATCTAAAAGTTCATCATTCTCTGTTAGTATAATTACATTATTTATTTCTGAAAGGTTTTGCTCTAAAGTGGTAAACCCTACAAAACGAATAATAACCGTTGTATCATTTTGTAATGCTATAGAGAAGTTTCCGTTTACATCGGAGATAGTTGTATTATTTAAATCTGTTTTAGATTGAATTGTTGCTCCTTGTAAGGGTTGGTTATTATTATCTAATACCTTGCCCTTATATTGGTTTTGCGCGTATACGCATAAACTCGTAAATACCATTACGAGTTGTAATATATGTTTCATCTGTTTTTTTATTTTTTTCAGACAGAAGCAACTAATAGTAATAAGACCATATTATGCCTTATATTACATTAGCACTTCCTTTTTAATTTAGTTTTAATACTTAACAATAATGTGCATTGCATTTAATGCCTAAAAAATAAGCATATACACATCTATGCTTGAAAGTCTTTCTGTTTTCAAACATTATTTTTTTGATAGAATGTAAACTAAATAAGCCGAGGAGGAGGATCTACACAATCCTTAAAGAGAGATAAAAATTGATTATTATAGCTCCAATTGTTTTGTGCTACAACTGCATTACTTTTTAACTTGTAATTGTAGTTATATTCTTGAAAATAAACAGGAAAAAAAGCTTCAAAAAATGTTGCTAGATATGTAGTATTAGTCTCATCTACATCTGTAGCATTTAAGGTTAGCTGTTTTGCTAAGTGACATTTACCATTACATTGTAATTGTGGTTTTTCTTTATTAACACAATACGTTTCTATAATGTAATCAATATTTAATTCAAAATAAGCAACATAGCCTAAATTATATACAGGCCTAAGTGCAAAAGCAAGAAATAGTATGTATGTAAAATAGACTTTCAATTAGGCAATAAATTATATTTGCGATTGCAAAAATAGTCCATTTATACAGCATAACTATTATACTCTCTTAATAAAATCTTAACGTTTTCCTATTTTTCAAGGTATTTTAGTACTTTGCAGGGCAATTATGAATTTATATCCAATACTTGCTGGTAATTTTAAATTAGATGGTGGCGCCATGTTTGGTGTTGTCCCTAAATCTCTATGGACCAGAACAAACCCTGCAGACAGTAATAACATGATAGATATTGCTGCCAGATGCTTATTAATTGAAGATGGAAACCGACTTATTTTAATAGATACTGGTATGGGAAATAAACAAAGCGATAAGTTTTTTGGTTACTATCATTTATGGGGAGATGATACTATAGATAAATCTTTAGCTCAATATGGTTTTCATAGAAATGACATAACAGATGTGTTTATGACGCATTTGCATTTTGATCATTGTGGTGGAACGATACAGTACAATAAAGACAGAACACTTTTAGAACCCGCTTTTAAAAATGCTAAATTTTGGAGTAACGAAAAACATTGGCAATGGGCAACACAACCTAATCGTCGTGAAGTAGCCTCGTTTTTAAAAGAGAATATTTTACCAATGGAAGAAAGTGGACACCTAAATTTTACAGCGCTTCCTGAAAAGGATATTCTAAAAAATTCTGCTTTAGGGTTCGACATTTTTTTTGCCAATGGTCATACCGAAAAGCAAATGATTCCTATGATTAATTATAAAGGAAAAACCATTTGTTTTATGGCAGATTTATTACCAACCGTTGGGCATTTACCAATCCCTTTTGTAATGGGTTACGACACTAGACCTCTACTAACATTAGATGAGAAAGAAAAGTTTCTTAATCTAGCAGCAGATAACAATTATTATTTATTTTTGGAACATGATGCGCACAACGAAATTATAACTGTAAAACATACGGAAAAAGGCGTACGATTAAACGAAACATTCACTTGTAAAGACATTTTACATTAAACTTAACTATATGAAATTAATTAATAAAGCAGTATTATTATCAGCAGTTTCTGCTGTAATGCTATCAAGTTGTGGTGGTGGGGCACCAATTCTATCAACTCCTATAGAGAACATAGACAATACTCCTATTAAAGAATCTCCTTTAACTGAAGCAGAAAAACACAACTGGGGACATTTAGATTTAATAAAAGACACGATCCCTGGAATGAGTGTAGATAAAGCTTACTCAGAAATTATTAAGGGTAAAAAAGGGCAAAAAATTATTGTTGCTGTAATCGATTCTGGAATTGATATTAATCATGAAGATTTAGATGGCGTACTTTGGACTAATAAAAAAGAAATTCCTAATAACGGAATTGATGATGACAAAAATGGATATATAGATGATATTCATGGATGGAATTTTCTTGGAGATGGACATGATGAGCAATTAGAATATATTCGTTTAGTTGCTAGTGGAGATACTAGTGCTCCAAGGTATGCAGAAGCCAAAGCTATGTATGAGAAAGATTATAAACAAGCTTTAGCTGGAAAAAACAGGTTAGATCAAATTTATGGTAGATTAAAAGATGCTCATGAAACCTTAACTGCTCACTTTAAAAAAGAAGATTACACAAAGGAGGAAGTAAAGGCTATAGATGCTGGTGACAATGCAGAATTAAAAGGTGCAGTTGAAACAGCTAACTTTGCTTTTGCTAATGGTTTAAGCTCTTTAAAAGAAGCTGTAGAACAAGTAAAAGGTGGAGTAGAGTATTATACAGATCAAGTAAATTACAATTTAAATAAAGATTTTAATGGTCGTAAAACTGGTGATAATCCAGATATTTTTAACGATAAACCAGGTTATGGAAACGGAAACGTTTTACCTGTAAAGAAATCTGAAAGCCACGGAACACACGTTGCTGGTATTATTGCCGCAGAACGTAACAATGGACTTGGAGCTAATGGTGTTGCTAATAATGTAGAAATTATGAGTATTCGTGCAGTTCCAAATGGAGATGAGTACGATAAGGATGTTGCAAAAGCAATTCGTTATGCAGTTGATAATGGTGCTAAAGTTATTAATGGTAGTTTTGGTAAGAGTTTTTCTCCTCATGCAGACTGGGTTAGAGATGCTATTAAATATGCAAGCGACAATAATGTTGTTTTTGTTCATGCAGCAGGAAACGATAGTAAAGATGTAGATACAGAACCAAATTTTCCAGACGATAATGTTAACTACGTAGAAGTATCTAATACTTACATTAGAGTTGGAGCATTAGCACCAAAATACGGAAGCGAAATGGTTGCAGGTTTCTCTAATTATGGAAAAAAGAATGTAGATGTATTTGCTCCAGGAGCACAAGTTTACTCTACAACACCAGAAAACGAATATAAAACTATGGGAGGAACATCTATGGCTGCTCCTGCTGTTGCTGGAGTTGCTGCTCTAGTTTGGTCTCAATACCCAAAATTAAAAGCCTCTCAAGTAAAACAAATTATTATGGATTCTGGTTTACCAATTCCAAATAAAGTTGTTGTTGGAGGTAACGCTCAAGATATTAGACCTTTTGCAGACTTAAGTACATCATCTAAAATAGTAAATGCATACAATGCCTTAATAATGGCATCACAAATATCTAAATAATATAGGTACTCTTTTAAAAACCCCAACGTTTACTGTTGGGGTTTTTATTTTAATACAGAATATGTCATCATAACTTATTTTGACATGTAATAACACTAAAAACAAACAGATGAAAAAGACTCTTTTATTCGGCCTTTCAGCTTCTTTAGTATTACTGTCTTGTAATACATCTAAAAGCGTTACAAGCAATACAACATCTAGTAGTACTAGTACAGTAACTAATACGGCTTCAAAATCTACTTATTGGCAGCAACATGTAGATTATAAAATGGACATTGATATGGATGTAAACAACTACCAATATCAAGGCACACAAAAATTAGTGTATACTAATAACTCTCCAGATGTATTAAATAAAGTTTTTTATCACTTGTATTTTAATGCGTTTCAACCAGGTAGTGAAATGGACGTTCGTTCTCGCACTATTGCAGATCCAGATGGAAGAGTTGGAGACCGTATTAGTAAGTTATCTCCAAATGAAATTGGTTATATTAAAGTAACATCTTTAAAACAGAATGGAACTATACTTAAACACGAAACTGTTGGTACTGTTTTAGAGGTTGACTTAGCTAAACCAATTCAACCAGGAGAAAAAGTAACTTTCGATATGGTTTTTAATGCTCAAGTTCCTGCACAAATTCGTCGTTCTGGACGAAACAATAAAGAAGGTGTTGCTTTATCTATGACGCAGTGGTACCCTAAATTAGCAGAGTACGATTTTCAAGGTTGGCATGCAGACCCATATATTGCAAGAGAGTTTCATGGTGTATGGGGGGATTTTGATTTAAAATTAACTATTGATAAGGATTATGTAGTTGGAGGAACTGGTTACTTACAGGGGGAACCTACTGTTAAAGGGAATAAAAAGACATTACACTATAAAGCGCCAAACGTTCATGATTTTACTTGGGCTGCAGATCCAGAATATATTCATGATACTATGCAAGTACCTAATGGCCCTTTATTAAACTTCTATTACAAAAAGACATTACCTACAGAAAATTTAAAGTTTTGGAAAGATTTACAGCCAAAAACGGTTGAATTAATGCAATATTTTAGTGAACATATTGGTAAATATCCTTACGACCAATACTCTGTTATACAAGGTGGAGACGGAGGTATGGAGTATGCTATGTGTACTTTAATTACAGGAAAACGTAGTTTTGGTAGTTTAGTTGGCGTTACTGCACATGAATTAGCTCATACTTGGTTTCAGTTTTTAATGGCTACAAATGAGGCTAAACATGAATGGATGGACGAAGGTTTTACTAGTTACATTAGCGATCATGCAATGAACACTATAATGGACTATAAAAAACCTATTGCTAATGCAGGTGGTTATGCTGCTTATAACTTTTTAGCAAAATCAGGAACAGAACAACCACAAACAACACATGCAGATCGTTATGATACAAACAGAGCTTACGGCATAACTGCTTATGGTAAAGGGTCTGTATTTTTATCTCAACTTGGTTATGTTATTGGAGAAGATAACTTAAAAGAAACTCTAAAGCAATATTATAATAACTGGGCATTTAAACACCCAACACCTAATGATTTTATTCGTGTTGCAGAGAAAGTATCTGGCTTAGAATTAGATTGGTATTTAATGGATTGGACACAAACTACTAATACTATAGATTATGCAGTTAAAAGTGTAGATAATACAACGGTTATTTTAGAGCGTATAGGCTTAATGCCAATGCCTTTAGATGTTACTGTAACTTATACAGATAATGCTACTGAAGAATTTAATATTCCTTTACAAATGATGCGTGGAGAAAAACCAACAACAGCTACTATTTTAAAGGACTGGGCTTGGGCATATCCAACATATACTTTTAATACTAAAAAACCCGTAAAATCAGTAGTAATTGATTCTAAAGGGTTAATGGCTGATGTTAACAAAGAGAACAACAAAAATTAAAAATAATTAATTTATAAAACTAAAACCTCATCTAAAAAGATGAGGTTTTTTTATTTAAACAACCTTACACCAATGCCTATATTATGTGTTGGGTTTTCTACTGTATTTAGATTTAATCTATAGCTTGCAAACCAACGTCCCTTTCGGTTGTACTGCAAACCTACACTTATGTTATTTAAAGAGCTTGTATTTCCTCCTATCTCGCTAAAAGCGTATAAACCACTTCTAAATGTTTTAGGGTGTTCTATAACTTTAGTTACTGTTATTTCTCGAGGTACTTTTAGCTTGTAAGATAATTGACTATCTAATAAATTACCACTTAGTAAATTATAACTATAAATATCTATATCATCATTACTTAAAGTATCTTTATATACTCTTGCCTCTTCATAAAGCGATAAGTCCTTAATATCTGCTTTTGTTTCTACTATATTGGAAACATCCTTTTTATTTACATAAACTGTTTTATACTTAACAGTTTGCACTTTAAACGTATCGATTTTAGTCTGCCATACAGTATCTCTTGTTAGTGTTACTTTGGGCTCTTCATTATTAGTCTTAAAACGACTACATTGTTTTAAAACTAAATTACAGATAACTAATGCCAGAATAATTAACAATAGTAATCTTTCTGTTTTTATTGAAAATTGCATCATTAAAAATGTGTTTTATTGACATAAAAAGTAACCTTCCCAATTATTCTATTAGGAAGGGTTTACTACTTTTTCTTAAAGATTTTGATTGTAATTACGCTTATTTTGATGCTTCTTTTGAAGCCTTATCGTCTTCTGAAAGTGTTTCTATTGTTTCTTTTAAAGGTGTTAATTTTATTAAATTAACTAATGCTCTAAAAGGGTTTACACCATAGATTGTATTATAGTTTTCTAAAATTGATTTTATCTCAGTTATTGCTATAAAACCAGCTATTATTTTTAAAAAAGGCACTTCGTTTACAATGTGCTTTTCTAAAAAGAAAGCTGCAAGAATAACCAGATTATAAATAAAAAATTTAGAAATGGTATGTCCAATTCGTGAACTACGTATAGGGATATGGTTTTTAATTGCGGCATACGATCCTGTAATAAAATCTACCAATATTAAAAACACCATTGTTACCATAACACCATTAACAGGCGACAAAAGCGTAAGTAACCAAAAGGTAAATTTGACCACTCTATCCATTATGTCTTGTTTTAATCTGTTATTTTTTTGAGTTTTTTATAGTCTAACACACGACTTTTTGCATAGGCTTTAATACAGACCATGTTGCGTTGATTACCTCCTAATACATACACATAATTTTTAGTTTGCTTAATAAAAAACCCTACATGACCTTTCCAGCTTTTTGGGCTTTCTCTCCAAAAAACAACTATATCTCCAATTTTAGGCGTGTTAGTAGATTCTCCTACAGTAAGCCAGCTTCTAGCTGTTAATTTTTTAGAGTGTTCGTAACCAGTTGTTTTTGCAACCCAATTAGCAAAAGCACTACACCAAGCTGTTTCGTCATGTAATTTTGAACCATTAAACCCTATTTCATTGAAATATTTTAAAATCCTGAGGTTGTCTTTAGGCCCAATAATCTCCTTAACGCCATACTCAGATAGCGCTGTATTAATTATACTCATACATATGTTTGATTTTTAATTTTAAGCAGACTAAACTTTTTAGCTAAAGGTTTCTTTTTATATATTTCCTTAATCAGGTGAGATTAAACCTAGCTTTTTAAGTTTCTACTTAACACGAATTAATATTAACTCCGGTAAACCGTTGTTAGAAAAGCGAATACAAATATAATCATTTTACAAAACAAAAACAAACATTTTACAAGTTAATTTGTTTTTTTTTGTAATTTGTTTAAAAACGTAGTATTCTAAGAAAAATTTACCTCCTTAACGTTTACTATTCAGATTTAGTAACGCTGTCTAATAGTTTTAAAAGTGTCGGTATTCTGTGTTCTCCATGAAGTTGAGACACTATATCTATAGCCCTTTTTAAATCCATTCCAATTGCAGAAACGTATAATGGATTTTTGCTTTGGCCTTTAAAGACTTCTTTTGAGACCTCATCTGCGTTATGAAAAGAACGTTTAGCTACACCTATAATTGGTATTTGTTTATTTAAAGCTTCGTACAGATGCCCACCAAGACCCAAACTACAATTGTTATCTACATACACATGGCCATCGACAATAATAGCTTCTATTGTACTTAAATCTACTTTTTCAATAACTTCAAGCAAACATGGCAACTCTCGCTTGTAAAATTGTCCTGGTACATACTCTTCTACCTCATCAATTATTTCAACTAAAGTTTTTACAGAGGTATCATCTGTGGTATTAAATAGTACACCCACACTTTTAGCGTAAGTTTCTTTGTAGTGTACGTCTAGAGCTAGTAGCATTTTAGTTTTAAATTTATAATTATCCTTAAAGCTAAATTAACATTTGTGTTTTTTATATACTAAACAAAAGAGCATCAAATTAAATTTGATGCTCTTCTTAACTTTAACGAGATTACGAACTAATTATAGTTTCTATTCGTTCTCCTTTTTGCGTTTCATCCCATATCTTAAAATCTCCATCTGGTTTAGCAAAATACTTCTTATACTCACTTTTAAGTTGTCCGTTTTCAAAATATTCTCTTTGAACACCTCCTAAATGACCATTTGTAAACTCTGCTTCATCTTGAATACTCCCATTAGGATAAAAAGACTCTATAATTCCAGTAAAAGGTTCTCCTTCATACTCATATACAGGTCCTCCTGCATTATCGACATCAATAAATTTCAATACAGTATCGACATCATTATCGTTTATTCTTATCATTATAAAATTTTTTATTTACTTAAAGACTATTGATTCATTAAAGAAAATGCCATAAAACCATTATCTAAACTTATACTTATTATTCATCTTCTTGAATACTTAAGTGTTCGCTTAACGTTTTATTATCTATAAGCATATCAGGAAATTCATCCATTAATTCTGTTATAAAAGGAATATAGAAACTTTCTGTAGCATGGTCTGGTATTTTATAATCCATTTGACTTATTGAACCATAATCTTCTATTATACCAAAAGTACTATTAAAATCTTCTACATTAGGTAAATCTATACTTATATAACCTAAATCGTCACCTTTACTTATAATAAAGATATCTTCTTCATCCTCTTTTATTTTAAGATTCTGATTTCTGCATACTTTCTTTAAATGTCTTTCAAAAACATCTTTATTTATATACTCTTTATTTGAAAAAATATTTGTTAAATCTGCCATTTTTAATATAATTTTTTTATTTGATCTAATTCTGTTAAAATAATAACTCCTTGACTTTTTAAAGTTTGCAATACTGATTGGTTAACGCTTCCCCCATTTGTAAATTGTTTTATAAAAAGCACTACAGGTTTTCCTTCTACATTAATATATTTCTGAGTAGTCTCATCTAAATATTTTTTAAATTGGTTTTTAAATTTACTAGATTTTGTGGTACCTGAAACATTAAATTTAACTTCAATATGATATTTTGATACTCCTACATCAATGTCTCCTAAAACCTCCTTAAATTGTCCTTTGCTATTTTTCCCAAAAACATTATTTGCAAAACTTGTTAACTCGTCATGCTTAAGAAATTCTTTTGCCACTTCAGCTTCTAACGAATCTGATAATAAATCTTGTTGTTTTTTATTTATAGCATTCCAATCGCCTCCTACATCATCTAGTCTTTTATAAGCTGGCTTCCCTTTATTTATAAAATCATCTATTTTAGTGAACATTTCTTCTCTAGTCTGCTTTAGCCACTTTAGTTCTGTTCCATACTTGTTTTTTGCTTTCCAAAAACCTCCTTCTAATTTAGGTATTGATGCTATTAATTCATCTAAATACTCTTGAGGGGAAATTTTTCTTGCTTTAGATTCTTTGTATACTTTTCTAAAAAAATTCTTTACATCGCCATTTTTTTGTTTGACTAAAACTTGTACATTTTTCCATGACAATGTTGGTTTTTTATTAGAGACACTAGAAGTAAAACACCCCAAAACTATACCCGTGTCTTTCTTGTAAAGAATTTTTAAATTAATATCTCTACGAATTGCATTTATAGTTTTTCTTTCTTGTTTTAAAGCTTCATAATATAAGCTTATTATATTTAATATATTTTTCATTCTCATATTATTTTACCTTGTTATTGGACATAGTGTTAATATATCATCTTCAAATTTACTTGCTCTAAAGCCTAGCTCCTCTATCAAACTACGTTCTTTAGTGGTAAAGAATGATTTATAGGCATCATCTACAACTTTTGAAACTTTATTTGCAGCTCCTTTAAGGCTGTTTAACAACTCATCTATCCATCCTTTTAAAGTTTCAAAATGCTTAGGTATATTTTTCACAAAAGATTTTACACTTCGCATAATCTTTAAAAAGAGCTCTACAGAAATTGTTATTTTTCTGTGCACTCCTTTTGCTACTTTACTAGAGACACGCCCAATTGCTTTCCCTAACTCTACATACGATCGTACGGCTCCTCTAATACCTTCGGCAACTGTACCTACTCCTGCTGTAGCCATAAAAATAAGGACCTCTTGTGCTATAAAACCAATTATATAACCCGTATAATAGCCAATACTATCAAACGGAATACTAACATCTGTAGCTTCACTAGCGGCATCTTTTATGTCTGAAAGGCTTAAGTTTTGCAAGCTTTGTATTGCACTAATACCTAACTCTCCTACTTTTTTTACAATAAAAAACTGGAAGCCCATGAACGCTTTTAAATTATCTAAGGTTATGGCATTGGTTATTATTTCGATACCATTTTCTAAACCTTCTATAATCATCCCCATATATGCTCCTGGAGAGTTTACGAATTTTACACCTTCTTTTAAAAGTGAGTATAACCCTTTACATATTAACGCTAAAATATCGAAGACTGTTTTTAAAAGGTCTACCAAACTATTTATAATACCCACTAATAAGCCATTATAAAACTCGAAAGCGCCTTTTAATGCAGATTGTATAAGCTCTAATAATGTTGTTAAATATTCTGGTATTTTATCTATAAAACGCTCTACACTATTTAATCTATTACCTATAAGTTTATCTAGTGGTTTTACACTTTTTAATTTTGTTACAATGTCCTTAATTTTTGGTGTAAACGGTTTAAAATACTCTTCATCTATGGCTTTCGATAATTTTTTTGGAGAAAAGCTTTCTGTTATTAATTTATAGCCTGGTAAAATAGGCTTATAATCTGGATTTGGTTTTCCTTCTTTAGTAGCTTCCCACCTATTGTCTGACAACCTTAAATTATCATGTATACCTATAGATACATACTCGAAAAAGTTTCCTAATGGTGCTAAAGTAAAATCTGCTGCAATTTCTACTAGTCGTGTTCCTAAATGTAAAAGTCCTCTTTTTAAGATTAAGAAAAAGGAGTTTTCATTTTCTGTTCCTTTATCTTTAAGATGCTTTTTTATTATTTGCGATACATAACCTGTGTCTACACTATTACCAAAAGTTCTAGCTATTCTTGCCATTTTTCTAGTTGGTAAAAATGTTCTATTATCTATGCCTGCTCCAGATTTAACTCTAAACACCGAACCAAAAATATTACTTGAGTCGTCGGTTTCTATAAATAACACAACTTCTCTATCCATAACTTGATTTATATTCAAGTAGGCGCGTTCTAATTGTGCTCCGTCACTGGAAATAAAAACGGTTACAAAAGCATCAACATCTTCAATTTCGTTTGCTATACGGTTTTGTTTTTTTGAGCCCTCAAACGGTTTCCCTTTTGTTGTTATAACCACCTCATCTAATTCTGTTGCTCCATCTAAAATGATATAAAACTGACCATCTATTTTATAATAATCTGCTCCGTTTGAAATAAGAAAATCTGGGCTATTTAACAGCTCTTCACTTAGTATAAAATTCGAAATATGACCTACTTTTGAGTTTGGGTTTAACTCTAAATACAAATCGCCATATTCTCCACTTAATGCCTCATGAAAATTAACTTTCCATGCGTCGCTGCCTTCTACAGGCTCGACATTAACATACCTGTTTTTGCTTGTAGGCAACTGCTCATCGAACGTTTGCTTTTTTTCCTCATTAGAAAACACAACAATATTCCTAAAACTCACTTTATGATCAAAGTTCTTGACTCCATAGTCATTTGAATTCATAATTTCTTCTTTTTAATTGTTATTGAATTATTTTAATCTAAAAGGTCTTGTAGTTGATTCTCTGGATATAGTATTTTAGTTTCTCTTAAATACTTAAGTATTGTATTTGCTTCTTCTTTACTAATCACTTTTAAGTCTATATGGTAGTTTTTATCTCTAGTCCATATTTCTGTATTTATTAGTGGAGAATCTGCTACTACTATAATATCCCAATCTTTGCCTTTTAGCATGTTCCAATTCTCAATGCTTGTTTTTGCTCTACTACCATACAATACTATTTTGTGCACTGTAGTAATGGTTTCTATTTGCTGTTTTAAATCATTGAGAATGTATGGCAGCACAGTATCGTGCTGCCATATCATTTCTAATTTCACTTGACTCATACTAAAAATCTATCTATAGGTAGGTTTGCATTTAAGTCTGAGTTTGATAACATTGTATCGCTCTTATCTGCAATTCTATCTAAGTAATCTTTAGGAGCTGTTACTTTTAAAGCTTCTTCATTAATCGAAATTTTTAATACATCGTAATTAGGGTCTATTAGACTTCCTTTCTCTGTAAATCTTTCGAAAGTGAATGTTGGAACTTTTTCAATATCTACTTGAAATTGAATTTTTAAAGGCTCTCCTTTTTTACTAAACATTTGTTTAGCTTCTACTCCAGGTATTAAAGAAATTTCTTCTGCTAGTTTTTGATAAATAACGCCTGAACTTGTATTTCCATTCCATGTAGCATCTCTATGTATTTCTATTTTTTGTCCCATACATGTAAATACTAAAGGAAATGCTTGCTCGCCATCGTACTCTCCTATATTAGTAAAGTAACTCCCTGAGTTATCTGTAAAACTAAACTCTACGGTTTTTCTTTCTTGTGATGCATCACTGACAACACCATCTTCACCTCCAATTAAAGTATTGGTTTGTTGAATTGGGTTATCTGTTAATGGATTGCCTTCAGAATCAAAAATTGGATTTCCATCGGAATCAAATAACGCAAAGTCATCGCAGTCTGTGTTACATGGTAATCCTTCTACATTTAGCCCTATAGATCCTGCTTGTAAAACGGTTAAGCTTGTTGGTAAACGTGTTTCCCAAGTTTTCTCTACTTCGCCTTCAATCGTTTCCATTTCTTCTGCAATAGACACATATAAATCGTTGTCTTGATCTATAATTAATCCTTCTCCATTCCAGATTTCTCCTGTAGACATGTACCAGTTTATAGCATCTTCAAATCCTGGGCGTACTGGTATTACCGTTCTTGCCATACCTGATTGTAAGAAGGCTTGAAAAATTGGATCTGCTGCATCTTGCGATTGAAATAATGCTTTCCAATCTGCTTCTTTAGCATAGAAATATGGATAGAATATGTAAGCCATAATTTCCCAATCGAATGCTTGTTCAAAGAATTTAACTGTTGAAGCATGATCTTGTAATCCTTCATTTTTCTTAACTGTAGATAAACCTGTAGATTCGTCTACTGGGTTATAGTTATCTTTAGAGACTTTGCTTTGCTCTATTAATAATTCTATAGCTATACGTTTTAACTCTCTTTTTTCTATACTTCTGTTAAGTAACGGGTTAAAGCTTAGTTTTTCTCTATCTCCAGTATTTGCTTCTAACTCTTTAGCTAATGTTGCTTCGTTATACTCACGTAAACGGTCGTTATATGCTTCTATAATTGCATTATAGGTTTCGTTTTTCCACTCGTTATAATACGCATCTGTACGCTCACACCTTACTACAACATTTACATTGGTTACCCAGTTAAGGTTAAAGTATCCAGATACCGGAACTTCTTCTCTATAATAAGGCCAAATACCTACAAAGTTTCCACTATTAACGCCTAAATTAAGTCCAGCTACGGTTACTTGTACTTGTCCGCTATGCTGCTTTCCAGAGGTTTTAGCTGCTGTTGCTTTATAGCCTTTAGGCACTTTAATAACTTCTTTAGAGGCTTTATTTGTTAATCTGTCACCATCTCCTCCTTGCTGAGATTTTGTTAATGAGGTTCCTACATAGCTATAATATTCTGGAGCTGCACTTACTTCTGCTCCATATTTAGCTGCGTAATATTGGTAGTTTCCTTCGTGTAAAAACCCTGCATGCTCTATACCATAATAGCTTAATGGTTTTGGTGCTTCTGGTAAAATTACTGCCGATGTGGTATCTGTACCGTCTTCTAAACTTTTATAAATTGCTTCTTTAAAAAAGCGTGCTGGTTCTGGTATAGCAAACTCATACATTAATCGTTTACCGTAGTTTATTAACTTGTTTTTGTAGATTTTATCTACCCAACGGTAAACTCCAGTAATATGCTTATCTCCTTTTCTATTATCGAATCCGTGTGTGTTATTTTCTTCGAATTCTCTTAAAATTCTAGAGGTACGTTTTCTACTTACCTTTTGTACTATACGCTCCATTGCACGCTCTGTAACTTCTTGTGCATAGGTTTGTGCTTGACTGTTTGAATTTGATGTAGAGCTTGATGTTGAAGCATCAAAATATGCACCTGCTCCAAATGTTATATTTCCACCTGGTGTTTTACCGCTTACGCTAGCATTTGCTCCAAAGTTAGTAGACTTGTCCTCGTTAAGTACAGTTGCTACTTCGCTTTGCATTTCGTTACGCTCTGTAGTTGTTGTATCTGTTAAGTTTTCTACTTCTTTTTCAGAAGTTTCCTCCGTCGTATTTTCTATACTTGTTAAGCTTCTTGTAGAACGTTCTTTGTACTCACGAGCCATAATATTCTCTATATGAGAGACTTCTCCTGGAACATAACAACATACTTCTTGCTCTACACGTCTAAAATCTGCAATACCTAAACTTGTTACACCATAAATTTCTGGCTTTTCTATATCTACAGGTGTTGTATCGTCTCCTTTTACAATTTCGCAACATCCGTTAAATACTAAACGCTTTTTAGAACTATCGTTTGTTACATCAAACCTTAGTGTTACGCCATTGTTTAAAGTAAATGTTCCTGAAAAACGATAACTTGCCGTATTACTTAACAGTTGGTTTATTGGAAAAAATAATCTCGCACTTGTATTGTCTAAACCTCCATTTACTTGCGCTGTTGTTCCTGCAATTTTTACTCCTGAATCTAAATTTGCTAGTTCGTAAGATACATTAGACACTTGCACACCAGAATATCCTGTTCCTAAAAACATGTTTAACCCAGGGTTATTAATTGCGCTTAAATTAGACACAAAAAAGCAATACGGATCTAACCTTAATTTATTACTACTTACTGCTGTTTTAACACCTCCTACTAATACGGTTTTTGGCGTAGTTCCTTCCTCGTTATCTATAATAACTTGAGTTTCGTTTTTAATTTTCGTGTTAATTTGCTCGTATACTTCAGAAAACTCTTCGTAAATACCTAACTCTTGCTTTTTAAAAACATCCATAGCTTCGTTAGACAGAACTCTGTTAAGCTCTCCCTCATTTACAGTTTTACGTTTTGTAAATTTGAATTTTGGTAATTTTAAATCTGGATAACTTTCTATTACTCTCTTTTCTCCTGTTTTTGGATCTGTTTCCTCTACAAGTACTGGTGTTGCCGCATCTGTAATTTTATCTACATTGGCATTGTACTCTATTAAAGCTGCATCGTACTCTTTCTGTAATGCTTTATTAGATTTTGCTTCTACTTCTTTTAACTCGCTATCTAACTTTCTAAAAACCTCTACATTACTTTTTGCAGTTTCAATTTCTACTGCTTTTAGCATGGCTCTTTCTTGAGCTTCTGTTATGCGTCTTGGTTTTGCTACTCTTGGTTTTACCTCATCTGAAAATAATGATTTTGTAATAACAACACTTGCACAGGCTCTACGTGTAAATAACTCTTCTTGATCTACTGTAAATACAATATCTGACTTTAATGACGCAGAAAACGTATTAAATGCTACTAAAAACTGATCTGCAATTAACATCTGTATTAATGCCTCACGTACATGTACAGATTTTTTAGTTACTGTTTGGTATATTAAGTTTTCCCAAATGGTTAATTTTAAATTCCCTAATGGAGTAGCTCCATTTAAATTATCTTTAATTGCTTTATACGATAATCCATTTTTATTACGCATTAACCAAGATGAAAACTTGTACAACCCTTCGTTTTGTTTACGTACATCTGTTCTGGTTTTATAAGCTGAAAACGTTGCTGCTTTTTCTTGTAGTTTTGCTGCTTTTTCTGCCTCTCGCACCCCTTCTATTGCCTTAACAAATGCACTACTTCCTTCGTTTGGATGAAATACAAAACCAGGATGGTTTTCCTTTTTGTCTATTAATTGTGGGTTACGTACGGTAACAAACTTAAATAGGTTTTGTTTAATTTCTTTGCTCATGTTTACTTTATTAAATTTTATACTTATTATTAAATTCTTGTTATCAAGAACTGCTGTCGTTTCGCTTTTCTAACAGGTTTACCTTAATACAAACCTTTAATAATAAAAGGCATTACTCTCCACCCTATTCAATAATATGTTTGAATAGTTAACCGTCGTTGTTTGATTTTTTAAGACGTCTTTTTAATGTAAAATCAAGAAATTATCGTTTTTTTATACAAATGATTGATTAATAGCTTTTTTTGCATAATTACGACCTAATTACAATACAAATATACAACATTTTACAAATGTAAACAAACATTTTACAATGTTTATTTGTAAAATGTTTAATTTAGTTGTTTAGAATTCTTTGAAGTGTTTTGTAATTATGTAATTTGTTGAGGTTTAGATGGTTTTACTGTATATAAAAAAGAGCATCATTATTTTGATGCTCTTAATATTGTTTGTTATTACTAAAAACACAGAATTAACTGTATAGACGCTCGTCTGTGACGAGTACCCGCTACCGCTAGTTTACAACTAGTGGAGGGCAAGAGTAAAACACACAATGTAGTTTTTAAATTATCTTTTTTAACTTAACGTATATATTTAATCTACAAACTAAAAGCTATTTAAAAAAATCTTAATAAAAACAAAAGCTTTCACATTTCTGTAAAAGCTCTTGTTTTATATTGACTCAAGTTTACCTCTAGTTACAAAATAGATGTAGCAGGAAAGTAGTAAGGTTTCATTCATTTTACTTAGGTTATTTCCCTTTAATCATTTTGGTTTTCTTGTATCTGTTAATAAACCAAACCTTTCGTCTTCCATAAAGCTTTTGAAATTCATTAAATGAGAATAAATTTCCTCATCTTTAAAGTTTATTTTTTCCAAAACTGGTGCTTTATCCATTATTTCATTAAAAGGATAATCTGGCTTTTCTTCTGCTAGCTTTATAGTTTTATATATTTTTTTTGTTACTTCTAAATCATAACTATCTTTTAATGTATCAGAAAGAATAGAATCATAATTTATTTCTTCTATCGAATCTACATTATACAAAAGCCAAATAGGTATCATCAGTACATTTTTATTTTCCATAATTATTCTTTTAATATTATTAATTCTATATTTTCTGTTTTAACTTTTGATTTTTCTAAAAAATCTACAAATTGCCTTAGTAAATCTTCTTTTGGTCTATAATGGCCACTATTGTTACTTATACTAATAATTGTGCCACTTATAACTTCTATTTCTCCAGCCATCGTAACATCTTTTCCTGATAAAAAACTAGAATGATGGAAATATAAGGGTTTATTATTTGTTGACGCAAAAACTCTTCCAAACTCATCCATTACAAATATAGCTTTTCCATTATTAAAGCGGTTTTCAATATTTAAAGAATCAAATAATTTGCCGTTATAATCAAATAATCTTCCTTCTTTAATAAAAACTTCATGTTTAAGTTTTTTCGGCCTCATTTAAATATTTGACTTTAAGTGGTGCAGCCCATCCAATACCTTTCTCTTCATTTAAAAAGATCTCTAACATCTTTTTAGTTTTGAAGTTATATAACTTAGCTTTTCTAGCTAATTCAGCTAATTCATCCAAATACTTAGACAAAGCTTTCTCTTTTGGTAAATCTGGATATTTAGCTTGGGGATATTTCCTAAACTTAGCTATGTAAACCAAATACTCTTCAAGAATCATGCTTTTTTTGCTGCTTCTAATCTTTTTTGTTTGATAAACTCAAGTTGCTCTTTATAATTTTTATCTTTAGCAATAATTGTGTCTCCTACAACAATATCACCTCTTTTCTTTTCTGTTCCTGTATATCTCCAACACATGCTCTTTAATTTTTAGTGAAACAAAAAGTAAATGCCTTGTTAGGAAAAAACAAAAAACCGCAAACCCATTTGTAATAAAGGTTTGCGGTTATATTTTAAGATAGACCTACGGATTTAAGGTGCAAATCCGCGCTATCGGGTTAATCATTCCACCCTGAGTAATTATCTGAAGGCTTCAAAACTCCAGAATCTAAATCTAATTGCAAATAACCTTTACTCCAATCAACTTTAATAAGAAGCTCTATACCTTCTCTTAAAGAATTGGAAATATGAAAAACATAATCTCCTAACATATATATTTTACCTTGGTTATCACAACCTATTCTATAAACATCTGGCATTAAAAATGCAAACATATAAATCTCTTTATTTATTACAGGAAATAAATAATCTAACTCATCTTTATCCTCTGACAAAATAATTAATTCTTTTTCAAAAATCTGTAATTTATTAATTACATCTGATTTATATCCTTTAGCGTCTAAAACCTCTAATTCTCCATACTCTTTTAAAAATTCTTTTAAGAATTCTGGAACTTTTTCTAATAAAGAAGAATTGTATGCATTTAATTTATTTCGCCCTTCTATCCATCCTGCTTTCCTAAATTGTTGCTGTACTATATTTGTAAAATTCATTTTTTTATTTTGTTAATCAAACACCTCTAATATATTAAAATACTTCAATAAAGGATTGCATGTGTCACAAGCTTTTTTTATTGTATTATTTTTAATTTTATCTGTTTTATGTATTTGTCTTGCTTGAGAAATAACTCCCTCAAACTCTTCTCTTACTTTATCTATTTTAATTTTTCCTTTTGGATCTACATCCATAACCATTTAGATATGGCATTAGGTTCTGCATACTTACCATGAGTTGGCCTTCTTCTTAAATACTCTGGAGCATTCTTTAACCATTCTTCAACAAGTGGATGTAATCCTTTTGGAAGCTCACCTCTTTCTAGACCGCTTTTATCAGAGTAAGCTGAAACTCTTTTTCCTTTTCCTTCTAAAATTGAAGTAACTGAGGGTCTTTTTTTTCCTGAAAAATTATCAATAGCATTCTTAATTAATCGCTCTAGCTCAAAAACCCCATCATTACTTAGTCTAGGAATCTTTTGTAATCTTATTAACTCATCCAAATACTTAGACAAAGCTTTCTCTTTTGGCAAATCTGGATATTTAGCTTGGGCGGCATCTTCATATTTTTTTTGTATAAAAATCTATCTCAGCATCTTTTATTCCCTTTTCTAAAATATTTCCTTTATCATCTGTGATATCTGTTTGACAAGCTTTTATAAAAAACAAAAAAAACGCCTTACCTAGACGTTCTTTTATTATTCTCGTTATGAGCACGGATTACAAATCCACGCTATCGGGTTTCTAGCTATTTTCTTCTACAAAAACTTTAAAAGCTTCCATAAATTCAATAAACTCATTAAAAGACCAAGTTACATCTGGTTTTGTACTTTCTCTTGCCCACATAAGCACTTCTGTTTTCTTTACAGCTATAAAAAAATCACTTCCTTCTACTTGGTAAGTATAATCTTCTTCTCCTTCTAAATTATTAGATTCTGTAATTATTTCTGAAGTCCATCCCCACCAATCTAATCCATCTAAAGCGTACTCAGATTCTTTAATAATACTATCTAAATCTACACCATAATCATTAAAGGTAGAGGATCCAAAATTCTTTTTTTTAAAATTATAATTCATTTTTTAAAATTAATTAAAGGGTAAGCATTAGTTAAATTACCTAATTCATCAAACTCAATACGTATTTCAAAAGTACCTTCACTATTTATAGTATCATATTTTCTATTAGTACTTCTAGGGTTGTAAGTTATACCGCTTGCTTTCATTTTATCATAAGCTAAGGCTATTTCCTCTTTTACTCTAATTATATCCCAATTTTTTGGAAAAAAAGTAGATGTAGGCTTCTTCGCATAACGAATTCCATCAACTATCATTTCTACATTTCCTTTGAAGGGAATATCATTAGGTAAGTTATCAAATTTCACTCCACTTGGCTTCGGCTATAGACACAAATAAATCGTTATCTTGGTCTGTTATTAAGCCTTAGCCATCCCAGATTTCTCCCGTAATCATGTACCAGTTTATGGCATCTTCAAATCTTGGAGACTGAAAATGCAGACCCATTAGAAAATGCCATAGCTGAAAGATTTAATGGAATTATTAAAGAAGAATACCTTAATGATTATCAAGTAAAAAATATAGAAAGTGCTAAAGATTTACTTAAAGCAGTTGTTAATCTATATAACAATGAAAGGCCACATATGAGTATAGGTAATCTAAAACCTAATCAAGTACATCAAAATAATATAAAAACAGAAAAACTATGGAAGAATTATTATGTAAAAAGTCCTATTATTGTAAACCAATAATAGGACTAAGAATAATGTCTAGTCCTAAATAATCGATACAGATTAATAAAGGATTAAATTTATTATTTAAAGCTGAACAATCCTATGATTGTTCAGCTTTTTTGATTTGTATTGTTTTCTTTTAAGTTTATTTTGTTTGTGCATTTGTATTGGAGTTAACATATGATTAGATAAATGAGGTCTTAGGTTATTATAAATATCGATAGTATTTTTAACGAGAGCTTTCTTTAGCTCTATATCTTTAATAGCACTAGTGACATTAAATTCTTGTTTTAATATACCATTAACACGTTCTGCAATTGCATTTTCATAAGGGTCATATTTTTCAGTCATACTTGACCTGATATCATTATCTTTTAGTAATTTTTGATACTCATTGGAGCAATATTGTAAACCTCTATCTGAGTGGTGTATCAAAGGTTGATTTTTATACATTCTATTAGATAATGCCATAGAGAGCGCTTGTAAAGAACCTTCTACACTTAAACTATTAGAAAGATTGTAACCTACTATTTTTTTAGAATAAGCATCAGTAATTAAGGCCAGATAAGAAGGGGTGCTTCTAGTTCCTACATAAGTAATATCGCTAACCCATATTGTTTCTGGTTTTTCTATCTCTAGATTGCATACTAGATTTTTATGTTTTCTAAAACGATGGTGAGAGTCTGTTGTAATATGGTAACTTCTCTTAGGCTTTATAAGCATGCGGTTAGCTCTCAATATTCTAAAAAGTTTATCTCTTCCTACCTTTAAAATCAATAGCTCTTTTTTAAGTATATAATAGAGCTTTCTAGTACCAAGCTTAGGCATGCTATTACGGATATTACGCACCAATGCTATAACCTTATGAACAATATATTGTTTATGTTTTCTTGACTTGATAGATCTATAATAGACCTGTCTATTTAGCCCGAGTAAATCACAGGTAGAAACTAACGTTTCTTTGTACTCTTCTTTAAAGAGGTCGATAACTCGGGTGTGTAATTTTTTCTGATTTGGATGTCATATTCTTTTTCTGCCATATCAACAAGCATATCAAAAATAATAACTTTTTTATCTGCTCGTTCGGCTAGATGTTCTGCTCTTGCTTTCTGCTTCTCCAAAAGTTTAACTTTGGCTTCGAGTTCTAATATTTTTTGCTCAGGGGTTTTTGACATTGTTTTGGGAGCTTGGTTTTCCCAATCAAAGGTACCATATTTTTGCAACCATTTTGTAACAGTAGAATCACCTTGAATACCATATTTCACCTTGGCTTGTGATTTTGTCAAATGACCTTGCTCTACTTCTTCAACTATTTGAAGTTTAAAAGAGAGCGAGTAATCTTTTTGGGTACGCTTGGTGTACCCATTGTTTTCTGATGTTTTCATTACACTAAGATTTTAGTGTATCGCTATTTTAGGACGGGACATTAAATTCATAAAAAAAGCGTAACTAAATAGTTACGCTTTTTTTTTATACTTACATTGGTATGATTACTTATATTAAAGTTCTAAAGCCTTTTTAATATCGTTATTCATTAATAACTCCGTTGGATTTTCTAGCGCTTCTTTAACAGCTACTAAGAATCCAACACTTTCTTTACCATCAATAATTCTATGATCGTAAGATAATGCAACATACATTATTGGGCGTATAACAACTTGTCCATCTACAGCTACTGGTCTTTCTACAATATTATGCATACCTAAAATACCACTCTGCGGAGGGTTAATTATTGGCGTAGACAACATACTTCCAAAAACACCTCCATTAGAAATAGTAAATGTTCCTCCTGTCATTTCATCTACAGTAATTTTACCATCTCTAGCTCTTAATGCTAAACGCTTTACCTCTGCCTCTACACCTCTAAATGATAAATTTTCGGCATTACGTATTACTGGAACCATTAATCCTTTTGGCCCAGATACCGCTATACTTACATCTACAAAATCGTAAGACAACATTTCTTTTCCATCTATCATAGAGTTTACAGCTGGATATAGTTTTAATGCTCTTACTACCGCTAAGGTAAAGAAAGACATAAAACCTAGACTTACACCATGTTTAGCCTTAAAAGTCTCTTTATACTCTTTACGTAAAGCAAAAATAGGAGACATATCTACTTCATTAAAAGTAGTTAACATTGCTGTTGTGTTTTTTGCTTCTACTAAACGTTCTGCTACTTTACGACGTAACATTGACATTTTACTCCTAGATGTTCCACGATTACCTCCGGTTGGAGTTCCCATAGATGGTACAGCATTAATTGCATCTTCTTTAGTTACTCGACCATCTTTTCCAGTTCCAGACACAGAGCCAGCATCCATACCTTTCTCAGCTAGAATCTTTTTAGCTGCAGGACTAGCTGTACCTGTAGCATATGTTTTAGATTCTACAGGAGCTGGTTTAGCTTGTTCAGCTTTTGGTGCTTCTTCTTTTTTCTCAACTTTAGCTGGAGCATCTCCTCCTTCTGGTTTTGCAGCGCTTGTGTCTATTAAACACACGACAGCACCTACCTCAACAGCATCACCTTCTTCAATTCTATTACCATCTTTGTCTGTAAGCGTTATTATTCCGCTTGCTTCAGCAGGAAGTTCTAATGTTGCTTTATCACTATCTACTTCTGCGATAGCTTGATCTTTTTCAACATAATCACCATCTTGAACTAACCATTCGGCTATTTCAACTTCTGTAATTGATTCTCCAGGAGAAGGCACTTTCATTTCTAAAATCATCGTACTATAATTTTGTATATTTTAAGTCTGTTGTGAATTTTAGACTAATTTATTTTACTTATTATTTTTTTTATTTTTTTTATTTTTTTTGTTGCGCTACTATATACAAACCACTAACTTTTCCGTTTGTATTATTAACACTTACACGAACATCCATAACATCTTTTGCAAAAGTTGTTTTATAAACAGCTGCTTGGTCTTTAACATTATAATATTCCATTGTTTTAATATCTCCACGAGATGCTTTAATTCTAGTATAAAATGCTACGGTTCGCTCTAATGGCATTTTTGCTTTCATTTCTGTATCAAACATATTAAAAATTGCTTCATAATTAGAAGCATTATATGCCGTTTGGAAATCGGTTGCTGCTTTTTTATTTGCACTAGATTGTGAAAACCCTAATGAGAAACATAATAATGCAATAATTAAAAGTCCTTTTTTCATTTGTCTATGTATTAAAATTGGAGCAATACTACTTCAATTGTGTTTAACGTTGATTATTTTTTGTTTTATCAAATACGTAATCTATTACTTCTTGATGACGTTTTTTTGAACGTGTAGAACTTCCTGCAGATGGTGCACCGTAAGGTCTTCTTGAAGCAGCTCTAAATGTTCTTGTTTCTTCTAAATGCATTAACATGTGGCTGTAAGCCCCCATATTCCTTGGTTCTTCTTGTGCCCAAACCACATCTTCTACATGTTTATATTTATCTAATATTGTACGTATTTCTTTCTTTGGTAATGGGAATAATTGTTCTATTCTTACAATAGCAACATCTTCTCTACCTTCTTTCTCTCTTACTTCTTCTAAATCGTAATAGAATTTCCCCGTTACAAATACTAAAGTTTTTACTTTATCTACAGTAACGTTATCATCGTCAATTAAAGTTTGAAAGCTTCCATTTACAAAAGAATCTACTGTAGATACAGCCTTAGGGTGACGTAATAAACTTTTTGGTGTAAATACAATTAATGGTTTTCTATAGCCAACCTTCATTTGTCTACGCAACAAATGAAACATATTTTCTGGTGTTGTACAATCAGCAACAAACATATTGTCTTTTGCACATAATTGTAGGTAACGTTCCATTCTTGCAGATGAGTGTTCTGCTCCCTGATTCTCGTAACCATGTGGTAATAACATGACTAAACCATTCTGCATTTTCCATTTATCTTCTCCCGCAGAAATGTACTGATCTAACATAATTTGCGCACCATTACTAAAGTCTCCAAATTGTGCTTCCCAAATAGTTAATGTTTTTGGGCTTGCCATAGCATAACCATAATCGAAACCTACAACTCCATACTCAGACAATAATGAGTTGTAAATGTAGAAATCTCCTTGTGTGTCACTTACATTATTAAGTAATACAACTTCTTCTTCACTATCTTCTACTTTAACAACAGCGTGTCTGTGTGAAAATGTACCACGTTCTACATCTTGTCCAGATATTCTAACATTGTACCCTTCTTCTAATAATGTTCCATAAGCCAAATGTTCAGCCATAGACCAATCAAGTTGGTCATTATCAAACATTTTTTGTCTAGCTTCTGTTATACGCTCTATTTTACGAATAAACTTTTTATCTTCTGGTAGGTTAGAAATAACTTTCGTTATTTTTTCTAGTTGTTCTCTTGTTGTTGTTGTATCAACAGTTTTCATCATTTCTTCTTCATCTACACGTGAAAAATCTTTCCACTCGTGCTCCATAAATGGTGTAATAACTGTTTTATCTTCTTTTCTAGAATCTATTAAATTCTCTTCTAATGTATTTAGGTAATCTGCTTCAAGCTTCTTTACATATTCTTTTGTAATAACATCTTCGGTTATTAACTTCTCTACATAAATATCTCTTGGATTGGCATGGTTTTTTAAAGCCTTGTATAGCTTTGGCTGTGTAAATCTAGGTTCATCTCCTTCATTATGCCCATATTTTCTGTAGCCTAATAAATCTATAAATACATCGCGTTTAAATTGCATTCTAAAATCTAATGCAAATAACATAGCATGTACTACAGCTTCTGCATCGTCTGCATTTACGTGTAATACTGGCGATAATGTTACTTTACCAACATCTGTACAATACGTACTTGATCGTGCATCTAAGTAATTAGTAGTAAACCCTACTTGGTTATTTACAACGACATGAATGGTACCATTAGTTCGGTAACCATCTAACTGCGCCATTTGCACAACTTCGTAAATTAAACCTTGACCTGCTATTGCGGCATCTCCGTGTACTACTATTGGTAATACTTTACTAAAGTCGTCTTTATGGTATTTATCTTGTTTTGCTCTCGCTATACCTTCAACAACTGCTCCAACTGTCTCTAAGTGCGATGGATTTGGTGCAATACTTAAATGTATTTTTTTACCTGAATCTGTTTCACGGTTACTCGTTAAACCTAAATGGTATTTAACATCTCCATCGAATATTTTTTCTTCATAGTCTTTACCATCGAACTCACTAAAAATATCTTTTGTCGATTTACCAAATATATTTGCTAATGTACTTAAACGACCACGGTGAGCCATTCCCATTACAAACTCTTTAACACCTAGATCTGCTGCCTTTTCAATTACAGCGTCAAGAGCTGGTATTAATGATTCGCCTCCTTCTAAAGAGAATCGTTTTTGTCCTACATATTTTTTATGTAAAAACGCTTCAAAAGAAACGGCTTCGTTTAACTTTTTAAGAATATGTTTTTTCTGGTCTGCCGAAAATTTAGGCTGATTATCGTTAATGTTAAGTTTATTCTGAATCCATTGTATTTCTTCTGGCTTTCTAATATACATGTACTCTACACCAATAGCATCACAATAAATAGACTCTAAATGATCTATTATTTGCTGTAATGTTTGTTGTGGGCCAAGTCCCAAAATATCTCCTGCATTAAATGTAGTATTTAAGTCGGAAGCAGATAAGCCAAAGTTTTCAATCTCTAGCGTTGGTGCATATTTTCTACGCGCTCTAACCGGATTGGTTTTTGTAAATAAGTGACCTCTATTTCTATAGCCATCTATTAGTTTTACAACTTGAAATTCTTTTTGAACATGTTCTGGAATCTGAGTAGAAACGCCTTCTACTATTTCACCTTCCATTCCGTAATTTTCACTACCAAAGTCGTAGCCTTGAAAAAAGGCTCTCCAACTTGGTTCTACAGAATCTGGGTTTACAAGATATTGTTCGTATAAGTCAGCAAAGTATGCTGTATGTGCTGCGTTTAAAAAGGAATATTTATCCATGTTATGTATAAGACGTGTTCGCTTCAACAAAATTTCATCAAAAATACAACTTTTACTAAAAATACTAATGCTTTTATTATATTTATAACTTTTACACCCAACAAATTGTATTAGTTATGAGAATTAACACTAATAAATATTCCTTTTTACTACTATTTTTCTTTATTTATAGTATAATAACGGCTCAAAATAATAACGACCAAAAGACTAACAATTTTTGGAGCAATGTTAGCTTTGGAGGAGGAATAGGTGTAAGTACTGGTACTGGTTTTTTTAGTGCGACTTTAGCGCCAAGTGCTATTTATAATTTTAATGACCAATTTGCTTTAGGTGTTGGACTTAATGGTACTTATAACAGAAGTAAAGATTTTTTTAAGTCCACTATTATTGGAGGAAGTGTTATTGGCCTTTTCAATCCTATAGAAGCCTTACAGTTATCTGCAGAATTTGAAGAATTAAACGTAAGTAGAAACTTTGACAGCCCCGACTTTCAAGATGATAATTATTGGTACCCTGCTTTATTTATGGGTATTGGTTATAGGAGTCAAAATGTAACTTTTGGAATTAGATATGATGTGCTTTACGATGAGAATAAAAGTATTTATATAGATCCTTGGGCTCCTTTTGTTAGATTTTATTTCTAATAAACATAATCTATTTAAGAAGAATATTTATTCTTAAACCATACTTTTTGCCACTCTCGTTTAAGGATTAAAAAGGTTACATCTTCTGATAGTTTTAAAGTATCATTTCCATCTAAAGCCTTTATATTAACTTCTGGTACGTCTATAATGTATAATAAGTTTAAATACTCTGGAAACTTCTCTTGAATAAGTTTGTAAACCGTTTCATGCAATAACAATTTTAAATCTTCTGGTAAAATATCTTCGTTAAAATCTAGATCGATATTAGCAAATAGAAAATCTTTATTTATTTGATGTACCAATTTTGTATACAAATCTAATTGGCTAGCTTCAGTAATAAGCTCATTAAATGTATTAGGTAATTGCATCACTGTTTATATTTCATTTTTAATGGACTGCAAACTTATACTTTACGAGTCATCAAAGCGTTACCAAATTGTTTTAATATTGTTTTCTTTTCTTCAGAAATACTTAATGTATCTAAAACAGAAAAGGCTTGTTTAGTATAATTTTCTATTTCATTTTGGGTAGCTGTATCAGAACCACTAGATATAAATGCTTCCTTTACAGTTTCAATTTTCTCAACATTATCTTTTAAGTTTACTGTAAACAACTGCTCTAACTGAGTCTTTTTAATAGAGTCTAGAACCTCAATAGCTTTAAGATATAAGTATGTTTTTTTATTTTCTATAATATCACCTCCAACTTGTTTTCCAAATGTTTTAGGATCTCCAAAAGCATCTAAATAATCGTCTTGCAATTGAAATGCTATACCTAACAATTTACCAAAGTTATAAATATGTTCTTGATCTTGTTCGCTTGCTCCAGCTACTATTGCTCCCATTTTCATAGCAGCTCCAACCAAAACAGCCGTTTTATACTCAATCATTTTTAAATACTCGGCGATTGTAACATCCTCACGAGTTTCAAAATCAACATCGTATTGTTGTCCCTCGCAAACCTCTAGAGCGGTCTTACTAAATAACTTTGCTAGGGCATAAAATGTATTTGGCTCATAATTTTCAAACAATTGGTAGGCCATAATTAACATGGCATCTCCTGAAAGTATCCCTGTATTTATATCCCATTTTTCGTGTACAGTTTTTTTACCTCTTCTTAAAGGAGCATCGTCCATAATATCATCATGAACTAATGAAAAATTATGGAATATTTCTATACTTAATGCGGCATCTAAAGCTTTTTCATAACTGCAATTAAATAACTCTGCAGTCATTAAAGTTAAAACAGGTCGTAAACGTTTTCCTCCTAATTTTAAAATATAGTTAATAGGAGCATATAAGTTTTCTGGCTCTCGATCTTTAGAATAACGCTCCAAATACTCTATAAAAAGCGTTTGATACTGTTGTGTTTGTTGCATGCAGCAAAAATAAAGGAAATGAGATTACTAAAACAAATACTTTAAGCTAATGTTAAAAAAATATTAAAACTACGGAAACTTTTTTTGTTTTTAAAGTTTCCAAATGTATCTTTGCACCTAATTATGAGAGAACAAATAATAATAAAATCGACCGAACTGTTTCTTACACTGGGTTTTAAAAGTGTAACAATGGACGATATAGCTAGTGAAATGGCTATATCTAAAAAAACAATTTATGTCCATTTTAAAAATAAAACTAAGCTAGTTGAAGCTGTTACGTTTAATCTTTTTGAAAACATCTGTGATGGTATCGATGGCATTTGTGAAGCATCTGCAAACCCTATCGAAGAATTATACGACATTAAAATGTTTGTTATGAATCATTTAAAAAGCGAAAAAACGTCTCCCCAACACCAATTAAAAAAATATTACCCCCAAATATACGATGTGCTAAGAATGAAACAGTTTGACAAAATGCATGACTCGGTCAAAAAAAGCCTCCAAAAAGGAATAGAGACTTCAGTTTTTAGATCTAACATTGATGTGGATTTTATATCTCGAATGTATTTTAATGGAATGACTGGTATTAAAGATGATGTCATTTTCCCAAAAACTAAATTTAATATGGACTATTTAATGGAAAGCTATTTAGAATACCATTTAAGAGCCATTGTTACAGAAAGTGGATTGCAAATATTAAATCAATTTATAAATAAAACCAACTAAAATAGATAGAATGAGACACATTCAAATCATCGTACTTTTACTAATGACATCGTTTACTTACTCGCAAGAGAAAAAACAAAACTTCACTTTACAGGAAGCTATAGATTATGCATTAGAAAATAACCGCACTGCAAAAAATGCAGCTTTAGATATTGATGCTGCAAAACAGCAAAAGTGGGAAACTACCGCTATGGGGCTACCCCAAATAAATGGAAAAATAGAATACCAAAATTGGATAAAACAACAAGTATCTTTATTACCTGCTGCTGCTTTTGATAACACACAGAGTACAATAGATATTGTTAATGATTATTTTGATGTTAACCAAGATAATTTTGATGTTAACGCTCCACAGGGCTTTATTCCTCTTCGTTTTGGTACTAAACAAACTGTAAATGCCAATGTTACATTAAGTCAATTAATTTTTGACGGCTCTTATTTAGTTGGTTTACAATCTGCGAAAGTCTTTTTAGAAATCTCAAAAAATGCTAAGGAGAAAACAGATTTAGAAGTGAGAAAAGCAGTTATAAATGCATATGGTAACGTTTTACTAGCCGAAGAAAGTCTTGAAATCCTAAAACGCAATATAGCTGTCTTAGAAAAAAACTTAGACGATACTACAAAAATATACGAAAACGGGCTAGAGGAAGAAGAAAGCGTAGAACAGTTACAGATTACACTTTCTAGTGTAAAAAGTAACCTAAGCAATACACAACGTCTTAAAAAATTAGCCTATCAGATGCTAAATATAACCATAGGAAAAGAAATTAATTCTAAAACTATACTTATGGATAATTTAGAATCTTTAACTAGTAAAAATATAGATCTTGGATTATTACAACTAGATAACGGTGTTGAAAATACTATTGATTATAAAATTGCTCAAAATGATAAAACCTCTAAAGAGCTTTTAGTTAAGTTAGAAAAGAGCAAAGCGCTCCCTAGTTTATCTGCCTTTATTAATGCAGGATATAATGGAAACAATGATAATTTCGACTTTTTAAAGAAAGACCAACAATGGTTTGGTTCCTCTTTATTAGGCTTTACAATGAACATCCCTATTTTTAGTTCTGGTATGCGAAGTGCAGCAACCCAACGTGCTAAAATAAACCTTGAAAAAGCAGAAGAAACATTAACAGAAACTGAACAAAAAATAAAACTAGAAATAGCGGCTGCGAAAAGCGACTACCAATTTGCTATAGAAGATTACGATAACAAAAAAGATAATTTAGCTTTAGCAGAACGCATTGAACAAAAGAATCAAGTAAAGTTTTTTGAAGGTATTGGTTCTAGTTTCGAGTTACAACAAGCACAAAGACAACTATATGCAGCACAGAACGATTTATTACAAACCATGCTAGAAATAATCAATAAAAAAACCGCACTAGAAACGGTATTAAACCAAATATAAACTGAGAAAACTAAACGCAATGAAAAATATACTATCAATACTATCACTAACTTTAATTCTAGCCTCTTGTGGCAAAGATAAAGCCAGTAAAAAAATGGACTTAGAGTCTATTAAAAAAGAACGTAGCGAACTGGTTGCAAAACAACAAGAATTGGCAGCATCTATTAAAGCTATTGATTTAAAAATAGATGAATTATCACCAGCAAAAAAATTACCATTAATAACAACATTTACAGTTGAATCTAAAAAATTTGAACACTATTTAGAATTACAAGGAAATGTTGCAACAAAACAGAACCTTGTAATAACACCAGAAATGGCTGGTATTTTAAAACAAGTTTTTGTTAAAGAAGGGCAACGCGTCTCTAAGGGACAATTATTAGCTAGAATTGATGATGGTGGGTTAAGTTCGCAAGTTGCACAACTGCAAATTCAAGCAGATTTAGCAAAAACAACTTACGATAGACAAAAACGCCTTTGGGAACAAAAGATTGGTAGTGAAATACAGTATTTACAAGCCAAATCTGCTTACGAAGCACAACAAAAAGCTATAGCTCAATTAAACAGTACGCTAGCAAAAACAGCAGTAAGAGCACCGTTTTCTGGTATTATAGATGATGTTATTACAGAACAAGGCAATGTTGTTGCACCTGGACAAACACAGTTAATGAGAATAGTAAACCTTAAAGACATGTATATTTCTGTAGATGTTCCTGAACGTTATATTAGTAATGTCACAAAAAATAAAGCTGTACAGGTTAACTTTCCAATTTTAGGAGAAACTATAGATGCTACTATTAGGCAAACTGGTAATTTTATTAATCCAGCAAATAGAACATTTAATATAGAGATAGCTGTACCTAACAAAAAAGGCAACATAAAACCTAATTTAACGGCAAAGCTTAAAATTAACGACTACACAAACGAAAAAGCGATACTAATTCCTCAAAATATCATTTCTGAAAATGCAAATGGAGAGCAATACGTATACATATTAGAAAATAAAACCGATAGTATAGCAACTGCCAAGCGTGTTATTATAGAAACAGGAAAAACACAAGGCGATGTTATTGAAGTTTTAAAAGGTATAGATAATAACACAGAAATAATACAAGAAGGGGCACGTAGTGTTAAAGATGGCCAAAAGGTAAAACTAATAGACTAAAACCTATATTCTAATGAGTAAAAAGAAAAACAAAAAGAAGAAGATAGTAGATAAGGAGTTTGGTTTATCGTCGTGGGCCATAAATAACAAATCTACCATATACATGGCCATGGCACTAATATTAGTTTTAGGGATCTCTGCCTATTTTAGTATGCCAAGAGAAAACTTCCCAGAAATAAAAGAAACTAAAATATATGTAAGCTCTTTATTTCCTGGAAATACAGCCGAAGATATAGAAAAACTAATTACCGACCCTTTAGAAGACAAACTAAAAACAGTTAGTAACGTTGTAGAAATAACCTCAACATCTCAAGAAGACTACTCTATGGTTATAGTGGAGTTTGATGAGAGTATTACTGTTGAACAGGCTAAACAAAAAGTAAAAGACGAAATAGATTCTGAAACTTCGGGAGAAGACTGGCCTACATTTAACAATGCCAAAGTAGAACCCAATGTATTTGAATTAAGCATGAGTGAAGAAATTCCTATTCTTAATATTAATATTTCTGGAGATTACCCTGTTGCAAAACTTAAAGAGTTCGGTGAATATTTACAAGATGAAATAGAGGATTTACAAGAAATTAAAAAAGTAGATATTCGTGGTGCTCAAGAAAAAGAAATTGAAGTTGCCGTAGACGTCTACAAAATGATGGCTTCGCAAGTTAATTTCAATGATATTATTGGTGCTATTGGTAATGGAAACATGACCATGTCTGCAGGAAACTTAATAGCTAGCGGACAACGTAGAAC
>NZ_JBSHNS010000258.1:0-333 GCF_053601635.1 Pontimicrobium sp. MEBiC01747 | reverse complement strand
GTTCATCAAAATCATCTAAGTTTATTGTAGCAACATCGTATTGTTCTTTAGAAAATAACCACTGGTTTAAATTTTGTAAAGCCATTTGGTAACTAGTATATGCCTGTTCTTTTTGTAGTGTTATTAATTTACCTTGATTTGCTGTAGCACTGTATTCTAATTTAGATATAGCTTGAGTTTCGTATCGTAAATCTATAGCTTTATTTAATCCAGAAAAAACAGAGTCTATTTTGGCGTATGCTTCATAAATTCGTTTTTTAGAATAAGCATTTGCCCAAGCCTTTTGTATGCTTTGTTTTACTTTAAGGCCATTTAAATTAGCATTATTTTCTG